>DASQZK010000283.1:0-2744 GCA_035638735.1 Bacteroidales bacterium | reverse complement strand
CGATATGGTGAAGGTGGATAACATGCATGAGCGTAAATACCTGATGCGGCAAAACGCGGATGCCGTAGTTGCTCTTCCCGGAGGCGTGGGCACGCTCGAGGAGCTGATGGAAGTGATCACCCTTAAACAACTGGGGCAGTTCAACAAGCCTGTTGTCATTCTCAATACCAACAATTACTATGAACCGCTGCTGAAATTATTGCAGAACATGTCGAGGCAGAAATTCATGCGCGACATTCACAATACCATTTGGCAGGTTGTGAATTCGGCCGATAATGTCATCGACGCCATCAATAATGCCCCGGTATGGGACAGCACGGCCATTAAATATGCTGCTGTAATAAAAGATTAGAACCTGCGCCCGACGATTAATATGTCGTCGACCTGTTCAATGTTGCCCCTCCAGGCTTCAACAGTGTTGTCGAGGATCACTTTCTGCACATCTACTGGCCGGTCATAAAGATTCAAAAATAATTCCTTCATGGGTCCGGCTTTAAACTTTTTCCCGCCGTCGCCGCCAAACTGGTCGGCATAACCATCTGAGAAAATATAGATAGTATCACCTTCTTCCACCTTCATGGTATGGTTGGTAAAGGCCTTTTCCTTTTCAAGGGATGATGACCTGCCAATGGAGAAGCGGTTGGCTTTAACCTCTATCAGCTCACCACGGCGGATTATTATCAGCGAGTTATAGGCTCCGGCGAATTCAATTTCCCGCTTTTTACGGTCGTAACGAACAAGGGCGATGTCCATCCCGTCATAAATGGTACCGTCTTCACCATGACCTCTCAGGTTGAAGATGACCTCCTCGTTCAGATTATTGAGGATTTCGGCAGGCTGCAGGATACCTTTTTCCCTCACCACTTTATTGAGCGAATTATGCCCGATGATAGACATGAGGGCTCCAGGGACTCCATGACCTGTGCAATCGACAGCAGCCATAAATTCGAGGTCACCAATAACATCCATCCAGTAAAAATCGCCACTTACAATATCTTTCGGCTTAAAAAGAATGAAGGTGTCACTAAACGGAATCTTGGGCGGAAGGATTGAGAATTGAATACGCTTGGCATACCGTATACTGTCGGTAATATCCTTGTTTTTCTGGGCCAGTTCTTCTTTTTGTGCCACCACTTCTGCTGTTCGTATCATGACCTTATCTTCCAGGATCCGTTTTTCCCTCACCAGGTTTCGTTCCCTGACTTTAACATAAACGACAATAACCGACAGAACCAGGAATATACAGGCCAGGATAAACCACCAGGTCTTATAGAAAGGGGGCCTGATAAAGAAACGGTATGTCACCGGCCTGGCGTTCCAGTATCCTTCGCTGTTACTGGCTTTGACTTTAAACGTGTACCGGCCCGGGGCAAGTGACGGGTAAGTCACTGTTGTTTGCTCGGTTACCGGCCGCCAGTTGTTATCGGCACCATCGAGCATGATCTGGTAACGGACAGCATCTGGATTGGTAAGGCATATACTGATATAATCGATGATCACATCATTTTCGGTGAAATTCAGTTTAAGGCCCGGCTTCATGATCCGGTCCTCGAGGTTAACTCTGAAGCTTATGATATGCGTCAGCGGCTCGGTATTCTTCCTGGCCGGCAGGAAAGGATTAAATCGTGTCACGCCGGCTACGGTACCAAACCATATATAGCCGTTGTTATCGACACAGACCGAATTCGGCTTTGTTTCGATTCCCACAAAACCATTCTTCCGGGTATAGGAATAGAGTTTATCTTTTTTGTAATGGTAAATATTCAGTCCCTTATTGGTTCCGATATAGATATTTCCGTCACGGTCTTGCTCCACGAGGTTGATAAGGTTGGCCAGCAACCCATCGCTTTCCTTAATTTCCCTGACGATCTTCCCCGCCTGCGGATCAATCACGAGCACGCCCCGGGCTTCCGTGCCGACCCAGAGTCTGCCGTCCTGGTCGGACATCATGCATGTAGGGGTAAAATTTTCCTTCAGGTCCATTATTCTGAACGAATCATTCACCATATGGCTCAATCCGTCTCCCCTGGCACCGACCCACAAAACACCGTCGTTTGCGGCGTATATGGCGGTTATCTCGTTGCCTGCCAAACCAGAGGTCTGTGTATAATAGGACGTTTTTCGGGTATCGTAGTCATATCCAACCAGGCCATCGAGCGTACCTGTCCATATCCGTCCGGACCTGTCGGATACCAGCGCGGTTACAACCAGCGACGACAGGTAAGAATTAAGCCCGGGTTCGTAGGTGAACTCACCGTTGTTGCTGTTAAAGGTAAATACACCCTGGTTATCGGTGGCAATCCAAATCCGGTTTTCAGTATCATTCACGAGCATCCGTATCCGGTTACCTTTCAGTTTATAGAAATTGGAAAAAGCTGCAGGGCCGTCTTTATGGGGATCAAAAATACTTATACCATCGTTGGTACCATACCAGAAGCGGCCATCTCCGGCCTGTACCACCGACCAGACCTGTGAGTTGGACAGGCCGTCGTCCCGGTTCCAGGAGACAAACTGCTCACCTTTAAAAATGCTGATGCCGTGTTCGTTAGTCCCAATAAGGATATTCCCTTCCTCGTCCTCCATCACATACCTGATCATCCGGTCGGGAAGTCCGTTAGTCTGGTCGTAGGTGTGGATGCCGTCTTCATCAAGACGCGATAGTCCTCCCCCCCAGGTTCCCACCCACATATTACCTTTACTGTCCTCATTAATAGCAGTAATCCAGTTCGAACCCAGGCCGTCGC
>DASQZK010000282.1:0-4633 GCA_035638735.1 Bacteroidales bacterium | reverse complement strand
TTTCACGTGCATGAACATCAACAATTTGTCCCATAATTAAAGTTTTTTAAGTAAAATAGTATGTTATTCCATAAAAAAAGGATAAAGACAGAAACACAGCTTTACCCCTTTTAAATAAAAATTTATGTTTAAAGGAATCGTTACGATTCTTTCTTTTCGTCGCTATTAGTGTCTTCTTTGTCTTCTTCACTGGTTTCATCACCTTCAGCTTCTTCAGCTTCAGCCTTCACCTGTTTCGTGTCATCAGCATCCTCTGCAACCGGTGCTTCGTTCCCGGTCTGTTTTGTATCTTCGGCAGGTTCAGCATCTATTTTTGTTTCTTCCACTACCTGGGCATCTTCGACAACATCAGCAACCTGTGTTTCTGTTGTAGCTTCCGTGTCTTCAGATTTTTTCTTACCACCCCGGCGGCGTCTGCGTGAGCTTGTTTTAGAGGTACCGGTGTCACCGAGAAGATTTTGGTTATAATCGACCAGTTCAATGATAGCCATCTCAGCGCTGTCACCAAGGCGGTTACCAAGTTTCAGTATCCGGGTGTATCCACCGGGTCTGTCGGCTACTTTAGCTGCAACATCGCGAAAAAGCTCAGAAACAGCGTCTTTATCCTGGAGATAGCTGAACACAACGCGTCGTGAATGTGTGGTATCGTCTTTTGACTTTGTGATCAGGGGCTCAACATAACTCCTCAATGCCTTAGCCTTGGCTGTGGTGGTGGTAATCCTTTTATGCTTGATCAGAGAGGAAGCCATATTTGCCAGCAGTGCTTTTCTGTGACCGGTTTTCCTGCTAAGATGGTTAAAGCTTTTCCTGTGTCTCATTTTGAATTATTCCTTGTCTAGTTTATACTTACTTATATCCATTCCAAAATTCAGGTTCATTTGAGAAAGCAGTTCTTCGAGCTCGGTCAGAGATTTCTTCCCAAAGTTTCTGAATTTAAGCAAATCGTTCTTATTAAACTTAACCAGGTCTCCAAGTGTGTCTACTTCAGCTGCTTTCAGGCAGTTAAGAGCGCGCACCGAAAGATCCATGTCAACCAGTTTGGTTTTCAGAAGCTGACGCATGTGAAGAACTTCCTCATCAAATTCTTCGTTGGCAAATTTCTCATCCGAATCGAGGGTGATTTTCTCATCGGAAAAGAGCATGAAGTGATAGATAAGTATCTTGGCAGCTTCTTTCAGAGCATCTTTCGGATGAACAGAACCGTCGGTTTTGATTTCCATCACGAGTTTTTCATAGTCTGTTTTCTGCTCGACCCTGTAATTTTCGATGGCGTAGGTCACATTTTTCACAGGGGTATAAATTGCGTCGATGGACATAAGTCCGAATTCAGCGTCAACAGGTTTGTTTTCATCGGCGGGTACATAACCCCGTCCTTTATTAACAGACAGTTCCATCTGAAGTTTCACGTCCGATTCCATGTGGCAGATCTCCAGTTCGGGATTCAATACCTTGAAACCACTGAGGAAGCGCTGCAGGTCACCGGCCTTGAAAACGTCCTGGCCGGTAAGAGTGACCATTACTTTTTCATCGTTAATATCTTCAATCTGCTTCTTAAAACGGATTTGTTTAAGGTTCAGAATTATCTGAGTCATGTCTTCAATTACACCGGTAATTGTAGAAAATTCATGCTCAACACCTTCGATTTTGATGGTTGTTATGGCGTATCCTTCGAGCGAGGAGAGCAATATTCTCCTGAGCGCATTACCGACGGTGATGCCATAACCGGGTTCAAGCGGGCGAAACTCGAACTTACCGTATTGATCATCGGCTTCGAGCATTATAACCTTATCCGGTTTTTGAAAAGCTAAAATTGCCATAATAAAATGTGTAGTTATATTATTTTGAATACAGTTCGACGATCAGCTGTTCCTTAATATTTTCCGGTATTTCTTCTCGTTCCGGTTTGTTAAGGAATTTACCAGCATATTGACTTCCGTCCCATTCCAGCCATGCGGCGGAAGTGTTGCGGCGTGATGCCAGTGAATCGGTGATTGTCAGCAGAGATTTTGATCTTTCTCTTACGCCAACGATATCGCCGGGTCTGAGTGTAAAAGAAGGGATATTAACCAGTTCGTTATTCACGGTAATATGTCGGTGCGTTACAAGCTGACGTGCAGCTGCTCTGGTAGGAGCGACGCCCAGACGGTAAACGACATTATCGAGACGTGATTCCAGGAGCTGAAGCAGAACTTCACCGGTTACACCTTTGCTGGCGGAGGCTTTTTCAAACAGGTTTCTGAATTGTTTCTCGAGAATACCATAGGTATACTTGGCTTTCTGCTTTTCTTTAAGCTGAAGTCCGTATTCAGATGTTTTGCGTCTCCTCTTGTTTGAACCGTGTTGTCCCGGAGGATAGTTTTTCTTTTCAAAATTTTTATCAGCCCCGTAAATGGGTTCACCAAATTTTCTGGAAATTTTGGTTCTTGGTCCTCTATATCTCGCCATTTATTTAAGTATTTACGTGTTTTTATTATACCCTTCTTCGTTTCGGTGGACGGCAACCATTGTGTGGCAATGGTGTCACATCGACGATCTCAGTGACTTCAATACCAACAGAGTCGATCGTTCTGATGGCTGATTCCCTGCCGGAACCCGGTCCTTTTACATATACTTTAACCTTTCTGAGTCCGAGGTCATAAGCAGTTTTCGCACAATCCTGTGCAGCCATCTGAGCTGCGTAAGGGGTATTTTTTTTAGAGCCTCTGAAGCCCATTTTACCGGCAGATGACCAGGAGATGACCTGGCCGGAGCCATTGGTCATGGAAACAATAATATTATTGAATGAAGCATGCACATGCGCCTGTCCTGTCGGTTCTACGTTGACAACTTTTTTTCTTGACGATCCGGTCTTTTTAGCCATCTTATTAATACTTATTTAGTTGCTTTCTTCTTGTTAGCTACAGTTTTCTTTTTCCCTTTTCGGGTTCTGGCATTGTTTTTAGTGCTCTGTCCTCTCACGGGGAGTCCAATACGATGACGGATACCACGGTAGCAACCGATATCCATAAGACGTTTAATGTTCAGTTGAACGGACGACCGCAATTCACCTTCCACCTTAAATTCTTCATTGATCACCTTCCTGATATTTGCAATCTGGTCATCATTCCATTCGTCCACTTTAATGGTACTGTCTACACCTGCCTTTGCCAGGATAGTTTTGGCAGCACTTCTGCCTATCCCGTAAATGTAGGTAAGACCGATTTCACCTCTTTTGTTTTTCGGCAAATCAACGCCAACAATTCTAGCCATAGTTATCTGGTTATTATATTTTTCTTATTATTCTTAACCCTGACGTTGTTTGAACTTGGGGTTCTTTTTGTTAATCACGTATAACCGCCCTTTTCTCCTGACGATTTTGCAGTCTGCACTGCGTTTCTTGACAGATGCTCTAACTTTCATTTTAATGTTTTTATTTATACCTGAACGTAATTCTACCTTTTGTTAAATCGTACGGTGACATTTCCACCTTCACCCTGTCGCCCGGAAGCAATTTGATGTAATGCATCCTCATTTTTCCGGAGATATGAGCTGTTATGACATGTCCGTTTTCCAGTTCTACACGGAACATGGCATTTGATAATGCTTCGGTTATCACACCGTCTTGTTCAATAGAGGCTTGTTTAGCCATATACTAAGGTTATTTTATTACTTCTTCAATATAACTAAATGTCGTCAATACATCGGGTTTCCCGTCATCAACAGCCACCGCAAGCTCGAAATGAGCCGAAGGTTGCCTGTCCTTTGTCCTGATAGTCCATCCGTCGTCTTCCTGAAAAATATGGCGTTTACCCATATTTATCATTGGCTCGATACAGATCACCATTCCTTTTTTCAGCATTACGCCAGTACCTTTCTTGCCGTAATTGGGAACCTCGGGTTCTTCATGGAGATGTTTACCAAGACCGTGTCCTACCATTTCCCTTACAACACTATAACCATGAGATTCACAATAAGTTTGAACAGCGTAACCAATGTCTCCGACACGGTTTCCACTTACAGCTTGTTCAACACCCAGCAGTAGTGATTCCCTGGTAATTTTCATCAGTTGACTAAGACTTTCGTCCACCGTTCCAACAGGAAATGAGTAGGCTGAATCGCCATAATACCCATCAAGAATCACACCACAATCTATCGACAGTAAATCACCTTCCTTCAGAACAAAACCGGACGGAATACCATGAACGACCTGTTCATTGACTGATGTGCAGAGCGATTTGGGAAAACCGTTATAGCCAAGGAAGGCTGGTTCGGCACCATGATCCCTGATAAATGTTTCTGCCAGTTTGTCAATATCCGCGGTTGTTTTTCCGGGTTTAATATTTTTAGCCACTTCAGCGAGCGTTTTAGACACAAGAATGTTGCTCGCTCTCAGTTTTTCAATCTCTTCCGTGGTTTTTAAGTATATCATCAAAGAACGTCTCTTTTTTAATGACCTATATAGCGGCTGCGCTACCGGTCCTTCCCTTGATTTTGCCGCCCGATTTCATCAGACCGTCGTAATGGCGCATCAGGAGGTGGCTTTCGATCTGTTGCAGGGTATCGAGCACAACACCTACGAGGATCAGAAGGGAGGTACCTCCGTAAAACTGGGCAAACTGGTTATTCACGCCGGCCATGACCGCAAAAGTGGGCA
>DASQZK010000281.1:0-3170 GCA_035638735.1 Bacteroidales bacterium | reverse complement strand
GTATAACGTTCGTAAACGGGTGTCCGCAATGCTTTTGCCAGCAGCCTGGCATGAATCGCGGATATTGACAGCCGATATTTCCAGGTCGGGAAACCTGACCCGGAGATCACGTACTGAATTCCTTTCAATATCCTGATGCCTGAAGACATTGTAACTGTCGGACCGGATCTCATTTACAAGCTTTTCAATGTCCTCATGGGGAATAAGAAATTTAGCCAGTACCCTTGCAAAAATCTCTACCGAGGTCTCAAATTCTTCGGATTAACCTCACTGGCTCCCAGGTGGTAGAGGTCTTCAATATCTTTTAGTTGCCTTGCCCTTACAAGAATATGGGCATGGGAGTTCATCTCCCTGACCAGTGCTGTCAGGCTGTAGACCGTGGCGGAATGTGATGGCGTAATAACCACCACCATCGCATCAGCAATATGAGCCTGTTCCAGAACCGGAGGATGCACAGCATCGCCAAAATAGACCGGCTCGCTGGCATTCCTGGCTTCACGCACCAGGTCAGGATCGTTGTCGATGACCAGGTATTTTATCCCGGCAAGACGGGCTGCCCTGGCAACATTCTTACCATGAAGTCCCATCCCGATTATCACCAGGTGTTTGTGGTACGGGGAGATTTTATCGTAAACGGGAGGATTCAGACCGTTTTCAAGCCGGGGAGGAAGTGGCAGACGGCCCAGCATCCGGGCCAGGTTTGGCGCCATCATAATAACAAACGGGGCCAGGGCCATGGTCAAAACCGAAACGGCAATGAATAACCGGTAGAAATTATCATCAATCAGGCTGAAATCCATACCAAAGCGGGCCAGGATAAAGGAAAATTCACCAACCTGGCTTAAGGCCAGGCCTGCAAGTACCGTAGTGCGAAACGGGAAGCCGAGCAGAAATGCCACGAAACCGGATATGACCGTTTTAACGACTAAGACGATGATGGCAACAACCAGGACCTGCACAAGATGGTCGGCTACATAGCCGACATTAAAAAGCATGCCGATTGAAACAAAGAAGAAACTGATGAAAATATCCCTGACAGGGATGATATTTCCAAAGGCCTGGTGTGAATATTCCGATTCCGAGATGGTGAGACCTGCCAAAAAAGCGCCCAAAGCCAACGACAGCCCTAATGATGAGGTAATGACGGCTACGGCCAGACCGAGCATCAGGACGCTGAGCAGGAAAAGCTCCTGGCTCCTGGTGCGGGCCACCTGGTGCAACATCCATGGTACAAAATATTTTGCCCCGGCAATGGTCAATACCCCTACGGCGATTAGTTTGCCTACCATGAGTAAAATATCACGCAATGGGTCTGTCGAGTGTCCCGACAGAAGAGGAACGACCAGGATCATCGGCACGATGACAAGGTCCTGGAAAATAAGCACACCCACTGAAAACTTTCCGTAATCCTCGGATATCTCTGCCCTCTCCTGTAAAATCTTCAGTACGACTGCCGTACTGCTCAGGGCCGCCAGGAAGCCGATAAACAGGGACTGATTCAGGGAACGACCAAAAAAATAGCTGATAAGACCTGTAAACAGAGTTGTGAAAAGAACCTGTAAAAAGCCTCCCAGGAATACAAGCTTGCGTATGCGAACCAAACTCTTAAGTGAAAACTCAATCCCGATGGTAAAAAGTAGCAACACCACGCCTATCTCGGCCAGCACTTCAATTTCATCAACACTTTTCACAAGCCCGAAGGCAAACGGACCGGTTAGGATGCCCGTAAGAAGAAAACCAATAATGGATGGCACACGCAGTTTGTGGAAAAGCCAGATCACGAAGCTGGCCAGTGCGAAAATGATGACGATATCCTTTAAAAAACCAATCTCCGTGTGCATAGAACGTGTTTAAAGTGACGTTTCAGCCTAAATCCCCTGCTCCTTCCTGCTAAAATCCTTAACTTTGCATAAATTATGAAAAAAAATATCGCTGACCTAAAAACCCACCGGGTTTAGATATTTTTTCCGGCTCTTTTTGTTGTTGCCGGGAGAGAGGACTAAATTTCTTTATCATGACATTTCAGGAAAAGACAGAGGCGTTTATTACCCTGGGGAAATTCTTCGCACAGTTCCGGACAGCTTCATTCAATGAGAATACTGAGCTGGAAGAACTTAACAACCAATTCAAGGAAAGGTTTGACCGCCTAATCCTTACCGAAGAAAATCACAATCCCTGGTTTACCCCGGAAAATATAAGGTTTAGCCTTGGCAGTTTTGCAGACGCACTGCAGAAGGATAAGCTCGGGAAATGGATATCGCATTACCCGGCACTCGCATCAGCACCGGCACAAAGACTCAACATAGGCGTCATCATGGCCGGAAATATTCCGATGGTGGGCTTTCACGATTTTCTCACAGTCCTAATCTCAGGACATCGCCTGGTTGCCAAACTGTCGTCCAAAGATGAACACATGTTGCCAGCTGTGTGGGATGTCCTGGTATGGTTAAACCATGATTTCAACGGGCTCGTGGCTTTTGAGGAAGGAAGGCTGAAAAATCCGGATGCAATCATTGCAACCGGCAGCAATAATTCGTCAAGGTATTTCGAATACTATTTTGGCAAATATCCGCATATCATAAGGAAAAACAGGAATTCGGCAGCCGTACTCGATGGTTCTGAAACAGCATCGGACCTTGAACATCTGGCCGGCGACATCTTTACATACTTTGGCCTGGGTTGCAGGAATGTATCTAAAATTTACATTCCTGCCGATTATGAGATTCCCCACCTTCTGGATCACTTCCAGCATTATGCATACCTGGCCAACCACCATAAATATGTTAACAATTACGAATACTACCGTGCCATTCACCTGGTTAATCAAACACCTTTCCTGGATACTGGCTTTCTCGTGGTTAAAGAAGACAGGAATTACAGCAGCCCTGTGGGTACAATCCATTATGAAAGATATACCAAAAAAGAACAGGTGGTCGACAGGCTGCACCAGGACCAGGATCAACTACAGTGCACGGTTGCAAAGAACCTGGATAATACGCTTGACTTCGGAATGACACAATCGCCAATGCTCTGGGAATATGCAGATAATGTGGATACGTTAAAATTTTTACTTAACTTGTCAACAAAAACGGGTCATGGTCTTTAAATTCAGACTCATATCCGATGAAGTGAAGGACTTTGTCAGAGATATTGAGATACTCTCTGAACAA
>DASQZK010000280.1:0-3703 GCA_035638735.1 Bacteroidales bacterium | reverse complement strand
CCGGACACCATTTATATTTTGTTAACAAATCTCATTTTAACATTTCACATCTTTAAGCTAAATTTGACATTATTAAAAAATATTTCACTTAAAACCTGCATGATGAAGTTTAAAAAATCTTTGGTATTTATCCTCCTTACAGCGGTCAGCCCCATCTGGGCTATGGGACAATCCTCACTGATAACCAATGTGGTAAACCGGAATACCTATTCCCTGAATGGCAAGTGGAAGTACATTGTTGATCCGTACGAAACAGGTTATTATGATTATCGTTATCAGCCTTATGATGCGGCTTCCAAACCCTGGGGCGGCTTTTTCCTGGATAAGGTTCCACAGGACAAAAACGACCTGGTGGAATATAGTTTTGATAAATCACCGGTGATCAATGTGCCCGGTGACTGGAACTCACAAAATACAAAGCTGTGGTATTATGAAGGCAGTGTCTGGTATCGACGCAAGTTCGATTATAAAAAATCTTCTGACGCCAACCGCGTTTTCGTACACTTCGGAGCTGCCAATTACCAGGCAGATGTATATCTGAATGGGTATAAGCTGGGACAGCACATTGGCGGATTTACTCCTTTCAACTATGAAGTAACCAGTCTGCTAAAGGATAAAGACAATTCACTGATTGTGAAGGTTGACAACAAACGAAAGCGCGACGGGGTTCCTACACTGAATACCGACTGGTGGAATTTTGGGGGCATCACCCGTGATGTGGAACTGATTGAAGTACCTTCCACTTTTATCCAGGACTACACCATACAGTTGCAGCAGCACAACATGAACAACATCTCCGGCTTTGTACAACTTAACGGCGATTCACTGCAACATCCGGTAACTATAAACATCCCGGAATTAAAAATATCCACTACTGTAAAACCGGATGCCGGGGGCCGGGCTGATTTCAGCATTTCAAAATTCCGGCATATGTCATACTGGTCACCGGAAAACCCTAAACTGTATGATGTTGTCATTTCCCAGGGCAATGAACAACTGCAGGACCAGATTGGCTTCCGTACCATTGAAGCCCGCAAGACTGAGATCCTGCTAAATGGCAAACCAATATTTCTGAGAGGCATCAGTCTGCATGAGGAAAATCCCATGCGTGGAGCCCGGGCCTATTCAGAGGAAGATGCGCGTACTTTCCTTACCTGGGCCAAACAGCTCAATTGTAACTTCATGCGGCTGGCACATTACCCACACAACGAGCATATGATACGCATGGCTGAAAAGATGGGAATCATGCTCTGGGAGGAAGACCCCGTGTACTGGACGATCGAATGGGACAACCCCGACACATACAAAAATGCCGAGAACCAGCTTACCGAACTGATTACACGGGACAAGAACCGGGCGAACGTGATCATCTGGTCTCTGGCCAACGAAACACCTCCCGGTGCAGCCCGAAACAAGTTTCTGAAAGGGCTGGCCGATCATGCCCGTAGCATGGACAGCACCCGGCTGATCAGTGCTGCCCTGGAAAAACATACTAAAAAAGGAGAGCCCCTGGTACAGGTGGTGGAAGATCCCGTAGCAGATTTTGTAGATGTGGTTAGCTTCAACGAGTACCTGGGCTGGTACGATGGTACACCTGAAAAATGCAAGAAAGTGTCCTGGGAGATTAAGTACGACAAGCCCGTGGTGATCAGTGAATTTGGTGGAGGTGCACTCTATGGTAAACACGGAGACAAAAATACCCGGTGGACAGAGGAATACCAGGCAGAGCTGTATAAACAAAACCTGGATATGCTGCTAAAAATTCCACAGTTCAGGGGTACTACACCCTGGATCCTGGCTGATTTTCATTCCCCCAGGAGACTGCTGCCCGACATTCAGGATGAATGGAACCGGAAAGGCCTGATCTCCGAAACCGGTGGGAAGAAAAAAGCCTTTTTCGTGCTGAGGGATTTTTATAAGAGACTTGAAAAGGCTTATCAATAATTGATTATAATTTGATATGTAAGGTCCAGGCAGATGATCTTTCGCCTGGCGCAAGTATCTACTTGTGCCTTTTAATTAACAACCATATACCACACTGGCGCAAGTATTTACTTGTGCCCTTCCTTTACTGGTAAGTCCCCTAAATTGCACGCGACCCTGGTACAAGTCGGGAGACTTGTACCCTTATTAACAAGAGACGCACGACCGTGCGTCTTTACGAGCTCCGGATGAAACGCGAAGCCCACTTCGGTCTTCGGTCTTCCGACTCCTGACTCCCAACTCACCTCTCATTCTACCATAATGTCGTCACTACGTGACTTGCAGCGTTTATCAATTTCTGATATCGCTAAAACGAGAAAACCACATCAAACTCTCAAACCTAAATCTCAACTCCTCTACTCACAACTCCTCGCCCCCTCACTCCCTCGCCCAATCGCCCTCTCACCTAGTCGTCCTGTCGCTCTATCGCTTCTTCGCCCCCTCGCAAAGTCGCCCCCTCGCTATTTACCGGCCATGCAGTAATCTTCTTTCCTTCTGACTTCCGTCTTCGGTCTTCCGACTCCCTCTCTCTCTTCACCCTCTTCCCGTCCTCTGCTTGTGCGGCTAACAAACCACCTCCAAAAAATTTACTTCTCCAGCGACCCGATCATTTTCTTAGGATCCACCCATTCATTGAACTGCTCTTCAGTCAGGTAGTCCAGTGCAATGGCTGCTTCCCGCAATGTAGTGCCTTCTTCATGCGCTTTCTTGGCGATCTTTGCTGCTTTTTCATACCCGATATGGGTATTAAGTGCCGTAACCAGCATCAGGGAATTGTCTACCTTTTGCTGAATAACAGGATGATTCGGTTCAATGCCCACTGCGCAATTGTCATTGAAAGAAACACATGCATCGCCCAGCAGGCGGGCTGAAGTGAGCATATTAAAGATCATCATGGGCTTGAACACATTGAGTTCAAACTGTCCCTGCATACCGCCGGTGGTAATGGCCACATCATTTCCTACTACCTGCGCACATACCATAGTCAGCGCTTCAACCTGGGTGGGATTCACCTTACCCGGCATAATTGACGACCCGGGTTCGTTGGCAGGAATAATGATCTCACCAATGCCGCTGCGCGGGCCGGAGGCCAGCACACGGATGTCATTGGCAATCTTCATCAGACTTACGGCAAGCTGCTTCAATGCACCCGATACCTCTACTATGGCATCATGGGCTGCCAGTGATTCAAACTTGTTCTGGGCAGTTACAAATGGCAATCCGGTAAGTTTGGCAATCTTTTCTGCTACCAGCACTGCATATCCTTTGGGAGTATTGATCCCGGTACCAACAGCAGTACCTCCCAGTGCAAGTTCCGACAGATGTTTCAGCGTATTTTTGAGTGCTGCCATACCATGATCAAGCTGGGAGACATAACCGGAAAATTCCTGTCCCAGGGTGAGTGGCGTGGCATCCATCCAGTGGGTGCGACCAATCTTAACTATTTCTTTGAATTCCTGAGATTTTTTTTCAAGGGTATCCCTGAGCTTTTCAACTCCCGGGATAGTCGTTTCCACCAGCATCTTATAAGCAGCAATATGCATAGCTGTTGGGAAGGTATCGTTAGACGACTGCGATTTGTTTACATCGTCGTTGGGATGGATCAGTCGCTGTCCTTCACCCAGCTTGTTACCCAGCAAAACATGCGCCCTGTTGGCCACTACCTCGTTCACATTCATGTTCGATTGTGTACCTGAACCTGTCTGCCAGATCACAAGCG
>DASQZK010000279.1:0-3822 GCA_035638735.1 Bacteroidales bacterium | reverse complement strand
TTTGTGTATTCTTTTATACCTGTTCCCGGGTAATTATTCTTATATGGTACCTCGGCCATGACCTTGCCATTCTTATAGTAACTGGTTCTTATTCCCTCGGCATTTCCATCCACATAATCAGTAACCCGGTAGAGTTCACCTGTTTTATAATACATCTTTGCCTGACCGTGCAGTTGGTTGTTCCGGAACTGTAGTTTTGTCCGAAGCTTACCGTTGTTATAATAAGTGACTGCCGGACCTTCTCGTTTACCCATGACGTAGGTATACACCTTTTCAAGGTAGCCGTCGGGTGTATATTCTTTATACAGGCCGTTGGCAAGCGTATCGTTGATAACCTCGGCTTCAACCTTAATCCCCCCGTTATCGTAATACTCATACGCAATATTATCCTTTGTTTTTTTTCCGGTCTTTGATTCACATGAGGTTAAAAACAGGGAGAGGGCTATTGCAAATGTCAATAGGTAAAGTGGGCTTTTCATGGATACAAAGCGTGTTAGCAGGACAGGCATATTTTTATTAATTAGTAAAACTTCAGGTTGCATACGTTGGATATTAATTGGTTATGCAGGGGCTGTGTCAAATGACACTTTCTACCAAATGATATCTTCTACTCATCATGCGGTTTAATGAATAACTACCCTTCAGCTTCTCCTTTCGCCCCAGGGTCCGGCTTGGTCTATATGAATTGGATCACCGGGACCCTTCGGCACATCTCAGTGACCGGAGCATCTTTTTCGCTGCCACGATTATTTCCGGCCCTGTCAAAAATTTTTCAAAAATCAGGTCCTTAAGTCTCTGAGTGTAGCCGAGGGGGAGAAGCTACTAAGTTACGAATTGTAACTTCAGTCCGTTTAATCGGTACTTACGCACATGAAATTACGTAAATAATTTCATGTCATCAAGAATTTTCATCACGCTTTTAACTGAATTGGCCGATTCGGCAAGCAGTTTCTTTTCGTCCTGGTTGAGGTTGATTTCGATGATTTCTTCAACCCCCTGCCGGCCTAGTTTTACAGGCACGCCCAGGTAAATATTTTTGAGTCCGTACTCACCGTTGAGGCAGGCACAGACCGGGAAAATGCGTTTTTGGTCATCCACAATGGCTTCAACCATTTGAGCGGCAGCAGCTCCCGGGGCATACCAGGCAGAAGTGCCCATGAGGTTAACCAGTTCTCCCCCGCCTTTACGGGTTCTCTCAACAATCTTCGCGATCACATCCCCGTCAAGCAGTTCGGTAACCGGAATACCATTTACAGACGTATACCTTGGCAGTGGAACCATGGTGTCGCCATGTCCTCCAAGCAGCATGGCATGAATATCTTTGGGAGAAACGTCGAGGGCATCGGCAAGAAATGCCTTATACCTGCCGGTGTCGAGTGTTCCGGCCATACCAAATACACGGTTTGAAGGTTTGTTGGCGGCCAGATAGGCTGCATACGTCATAACGTCGAGCGGGTTGGAAACGACGATGACAATAGCTTCAGGAGAATAGCGGATGACCTTTTCAGTAACCTCTTTTACTATGCCTGCATTGGTCTTGATAAGGTCGTCCCTCGACATACCTGGTTTGCGCGGCAGACCCGATGTAATAACTACCACGCCCGATCCGCGGGTTTTCAGATAATCATTGGTCGAACCAATAACCCTGGAGTTGAAGTTGTTAATGGAAGATGACTGCCAAATATCCAGTGCTTTACCTTCAGCAACACCTTCTTTAATGTCGACAATTACGACTTCTTTGGCAAGATCTTTATGTGCAATTACATTCGCGCAGGTTGCACCAACATTTCCTGCTCCGATAACGGTTATTTTATCCATAATAATTAAAGGTTTAAGGTTTTTCTGATCGTTGAGAAACAAATATAATGAAATTATTTAATTATGTACATTTATATGTATGTAACCCGCGGTTAACGGGGTGTATAGTGAGAAACAACGTACTGAAAAGGTTGTTCGGGAAGACGATTTGCCTGTTTTTTCGTAAACTTGGAGAAATTTTCACGATGGATAAAAAGCGTTATCAGCTGCCCCTTGATATTATTGAGCTTGACAGTAACAGCTGTCATATATTAATCGAAGCCACTATAAATAATCTACCGTGCAACCTCATTATTGACACCGGTGCGAGCCGTACGGTGTTCGACAGGAATTTCTTTGAAGACCAGGTCGAGGTCCTGAAGGTCATGACCGATGATTTGAGAACGGCTGGTATTATGGCCGATAATATTGAAACGGTTTTTGCCCGTGCAGATAGTTTCAGCCTGTCCCGGTTCACGATGAGGGACGTCCGGATCCTGCTGATAGACCTTTACGGGATCAACGATGTGTATGAATCGGTAACAGGAAGAAGCATTCATGGTTTGGTGGGCAGCGATTTTCTCTACAGGCATGGCGCGGTGATCGATTTTGAGAACAGGACACTGTCATTGCACGCCTGAATTTACCGGGATAAACATTCATCCAGGTTTTTTTGAAGAGGCAGGGAGGTCATTTTTCTGCTTCCAGTCTTATTTATATATTTGGATGTCAGTAAATTTTAACATTCTGAGGACAGAGTATCCATCTGAGATTTCTCTTACTGCCGGAATGGGCTCTTACAACATTCCCGGCAGGTATGAATTATAAAAAAATTGTTTTATATTTGCCCGTCAATTTTGGACGTTAATAGGAAAAAAATCAAATATTTAAATTAACAGAAAATGCAAAATAAAGGAGCCATCCGATTATTCGCTATCATTTTGGCCCTGGTCTGTGTCTACCAGTTATCATTCACCTTTTTTGCCATCAATACGGAGAATAAAGCTGAGGAGTATGCAGAGGGTAATAAAACCTTGGAGCGTCATTATCTTGATTCTATTTCGGATAAGACCGTTTTTAACTTCCTTGGTTTGCGTAAGTATACTTACGAGGAATGTAAGGAAAAAGAAATTAATCTGGGTCTCGACCTCAAGGGAGGTATGAACGTTGTTCTTGAGATTTCAGTTGAAGACGTTATTAAATCGGTGGTTGCCCCGCATTACCTTTCCGATCCGATGTTCGTCAAGACCATACAGAGAGCTCAGCTGAAGAAGCAAGACAGCCAGAAAGATTTTATTGATCTCTTTGCCGAATCGTACCAGGAGATCAACCCTGGTGGGAAATTGGCCCAGTTCTTTATGACGCCGGAAACACGGGGTGAAATTGATCTGAACACGACCAACGACCAGGTGGTCTCCTATCTGAAACAACAAGCCGAATCGGCCATTGAAAACTCCTTTAACGTATTGCGCAACAGGATTGACCGTTTTGGTGTTGTACAGCCCAACATCCAGCGCCTGGAAAGACAGGGCAGGATCCTTGTTGAGCTTCCTGGTGTTGACGATCCCGACAGGGTAGCCCGCCTGCTGACAGGAACGGCCAACCTTGAATTCTGGACAACATACGAAAATTCGGAAGTTTTACCTTACCTCCAACAGGCTAACGAGTTGCTGAGGGATATCATGAGTACCGACACCGAAATTCTTTCCTCAGACACGTCCAAATCAGGAGCTCAGACCCAGGAGGCCTCTGCTCAGCAAGATACATCAGAAATTTCATTGTTAGGGGGAGAAGATTCTACCGGGCAGATCGGTCTGTTAGAAGGTGCTGATACCACAGGAACCAACCTGGAACAGGAACAGATGAAGAAGGAAAATCCGCTCTTCTCTGTACTGACTCCTTATGTGGATAATAATATGCAGCCCGTTGAGGGTTCTGTTGTTGGCGTGGCCAGCATTAAGGACACAGCTGCGGTCAATGCTTACCTCCGCAGGCCTCAGATAAAGGCTATCTTCCCTTCAGATC
>DASQZK010000278.1:0-9799 GCA_035638735.1 Bacteroidales bacterium | reverse complement strand
CAAAGGCCTCCATGATGATCTGCGGTGTCGGGGTCTTTCCCAGGAAGGTAATGTGACAACCAAGGGTGAACGGGAAGAGAAATTCAAAAGCGCAACCGTAAGAATGGGCCAGGGGAAGAAAGGAGACGATACTGTCGCGGGGTTCCAGCGGCATATTTTCATGAGCATATCTGATGTTTGCGATTAGGCTGTTGTGAGAAAGCATCACACCTTTGGAAAACCCGGATGTCCCGCTGGTATAGCTGATCTCGGCCAGCTCGGCATTCCCGACTTTGGCGACGGAAAACGCATCGGGACCAAACTCTTTTCCATATTGCTCGTTAAAAAGCCTGTCGGTTTCTTCGCCAATATTTTCCAGATTGCTGTCGTCCGACGTGTACAGTGGATTATAATCCGTCAGGCTGAATATGACAGATAGGTCGGGGGTTTCCTTCATGTCGAGGACATCATAAAACGAATCGCCGGCGAAAAGGATCTTCGAATCGGAATGATTAATGATATGATGAACATCGTCAACCGTAAAATCGGGCAGTATGGGAACAATCACCGCGCCATAGGTTACGGCAGCTATGAACGTGATGCCCCAACTGGCTGAATTTTTCCCGATAAGCGCTATCTTGTCACCCTTCTTTATGCCGGCAAGCCGGAATGCAATATGCAGGCGTGAAATTTTCCGGGCTACATCCGAATAGGTATACGAAATTCCTTTGTAATCGGCAAGAGCATCGATGGTCCAGTTCGACTTTATGCTCTTTTCAATGAATTCAACGAAATTTTCTTTTAGCATGGCGGTTCTTGTCAGTGTTCAACAAAAATAAACCTTAAAATGCCACCTGCAAATTTTTTTTATCCATGGAAAGCTGGTTTGTTTTAAACTGCGCTCAGAAAAAGCATGTAACCACCACATTGGAGCAAATCAACTGATTATTCAGTGGATAAAAACCCGTTTTCAAACACCTTTTTTTGGAATGGTATTGGAAATCACGGCAGGTGGTAGCAAAAAAATATCTATTTTTAAGTGCTAAAGTTTACGAGAATGAACAGTGTTTTGAATAAGGATTACCTGGAGTTCAGTATAGGTGTATTTTTCTCAACAGCCGGTTTTGTTTTTTATTACTTCACCAACCGACTGGTAAAACGCGGCCACAGGCTGGATTCGCCCGACAATCCGGAAGACAATTCCCGGAAAATCATCTTCCAGAGATTATTTGGAGCTTTCGTCTTTGGCGTACTCCCCTCTGTTTTATTTCTGATTTTCTCATCGAGGCCGATGAACGAGATTGGGCTGACCAATTTTATCCCCAGCCATACGCTTATCATGACACTGATTGCCGCCATCATCATTGTGCCAATGAATTATTTTAATGCCCGCCAGCCGTCGAATCTGAACATGTATCCCCAGATCAGGGTGAGAACATGGTCGCCATCACTTGTCATTGCCAGTTCCCTGGGATGGATCGTTTATCTCTTTGCTTACGAGTTGTTATTCAGGGGCATCCTGTTATTTTCATCGCTCGACCTCATGGGGTTCTGGCCGGCGACCATCCTGAATGCCGGCATTTATTCGCTCGTTCATATTCCCAAAGGTGCCAAAGAATCGCTGGGAGCCATACCGATGGGCATACTCCTCTGTTTCCTTGTAGTGACCACCGGTTCGTTTTGGGTTGCCTTCTTTGTTCATATATCCCTTGCCCTGACCAATGAGTGGTTTTCACTCTATCATCATCCTGTCATTAACGTCAGATCCCGAACATGAAAATATTTGTCAGTGGTGCCACCGGGTTTATAGGAAGCCGTCTTTGCCTGAAGCTGGCGGAGGCGGGCCATACCGTTCACGCCCTCTACCGCTCAGCTGACAAAACCAAAAGCATCAACCGTCCGGGCATTCTGCTTTTCAGGGGTGATATCATGGACCGCGAAAGCCTTTCCCGTGCTTTGGAAGGTTGTGAACAGGCTTATCATGCCGCTGCCTTCACGAAAGCCTGGATGAAAGACCGGGGACATATTTACAGGTTAAATATTGAAGGCACGCTCAACATCATCGGGGCCGCCTCGGAAGCCGGGGTAAAAAAAATGGTCGTGACCTCCACTGCCGGCGTGTTTGGCCCTTCCGGCAACGGGCTGGTAGACGAGCGATCTGTTCCCCAATCCTTTTTTATTGATTACGAGACATCGAAATTTATTCTTGAAAAGATCCTTACCCTTATTTCTTCTACCGGTAGTCATGTTGTGATGGTTAACCCGACAAGGGTTTATGGTGAAGGACCGATGAACGACAGCAATGGCGTCACAAAAATGATCGACCGCTACACCAGGGGTAAATGGCATTTCATTCCCGGAAACGGGAATGGTATCGGCAATTACGTCCACGTTGACGACGTGGTGGCCGGCCATATCCTGGCCATGGAAAAAGGAGAAAGTGGTGAACGCTATATCCTTGGCGGGGAAAACACGTCTTACCTGTTGTTTTTTCAAACCCTGAGACGTATATCCGGCAAGAATTACGCGCTTTTCCGCCTTCCTCTGTTCCTGATGTTGCCCGTGGCACATCTTATGGTGGCCGCCTCATCGTTAACAGGAAAAGGGCCGTTGATCACCCCTGCCCTGGTCAGGAAATTCAACATGAATTTCAGGGTCTCGGCAGAAAAGGCAAAACACGACCTTGGATATGCCCCGGCAGACCTGGAATCCGGGTTGAAAAAAACGGTCGACTGGCTTAACAGTAAACAAAATTAACCATCAGCTATGGACTATTATTCACTGGTTACAGGAGCAAGTTCGGGAATTGGAAAAGCGATTGCTACAGAACTCGCGGGGAGGAAACATAATCTGCTGCTCATCTCATTGCCGGAACAAGGGCTTGAAAAATTTTCCAATTTCCTCCAGATCACCTATGGCATTAAAACCGACTGGCTTGAAACAGACCTGTCGATTAGTGGAACACCGAAGAAGGTGTACGAATGGGCTCAGAACAAAAAATACATGGTAAACACCCTAGTAAACAATGCGGGGGTTGCAGGAACAATGGGTATTGACATGGCCGATGCGAAGTATATCGACGACCGCCTGCTGGTCAACGTCAGGGCACTGGTGGTCTTATGCCATTATTTTATCCCGGATATGAAAAAGCTCCCGGAAGCTTATATTCTTAACATCGCCAGCCTTTCAGCTTTCTATGCCATTCCCTTTAAAAGCATTTATGCAGCATCGAAAGCCTTCGTCGTGAGCTTCAGCAGGGCTATCAGTACCGAGTTGAAGTATTCGGGCATATCGGTCTCCGTTGTATGCCCCAACGGAGTAAGAACAAACGAAGGCACCCACACCCGCATTGAGGCTCACGGGAATATTGTCAGGCTGACTACCGTGACCCCGGAACAGGTGGCAAAATCCTCGGTAAATGGAATGCTGAAGCGGAAATTTATGATCATACCAGGCCATTTCAATTTGTTCCTGCTGTTCATATCACGGTTCATGCCGTCAGGTCTTAAGCAATACCTGCTATACAGGGAATTTCACAAAGAAATCCTACTGTCCGGCTTAACCTTAGAGCCCGGCAGGAGAAGGGCCTGAATATCCTTTACCTAATATACCCCCTGGGTGGTAAAGCCTGCCGGTACATGCTTCGCTTTAGGGGTTACACTCAGCACCGGTACCGCAGAACGGTACAGCATCTGCTGCCCATAGCTGCCCATAAGGATATCAAGATTACTGGCCCTGGGCATCATGATCACCACCATGTCTCCGTCAACAGCACTGCAGTAATTTGAGACCAGGGTAATCAGGTTTTCGCCATGGAGCGATTTCGCGACATGCGATACTTTTCGCTTTTTAAGAAAATCGGAACTTTGCCTCAGATAGGCTGATAACCGGTTGTTATCTTTCTTATTGTGCGATGTTGTTATAGAAACCAGATGGATCTCTGCACCAAATATTTCAGCCATTTCGGCTGCTACAGGTACTTTTTGACGGGTATCAACATGTAACTGAAGGGGAACCACAATTTTCCGGATCCCGGCCGGCACTTTTTTCCTGATGGTAATCACAGGACTCCTGGTCGACGATATGATCTTAAACGCATTACTGCCGATAAAAAATTCCTCAAATCCGGATGCTCCGTGTGTCGAGGCACTGATCACACTCTCCTTGTACGATTCAGCCTGCTCTACAACCTCTTCGTGAATACGACCCTTCTTAATGATATACCGCATCTTTGAATCGTTTTTCAATCGCGGAGCATATTTCCTGATGACGGCCTCAAATTGGTTTTGCGCATAACGCTGTTCCTCCTCATAGCTTCCGGGACGGAAATCGTCACTCCGCTTTTGAACATATACCATTTGGATATTGACCTTCTGTTTCTCTGAAAACAACAGGGCCATTTCCAGGCCTTTGAGAGAATCGGCAGAAAAATCTACCGGAACAATAAAATTTTTCATTGGTTGATAGTTTAAGTACCGGAAAGATGCCCCGAAAAAGGCACGGCAATAGAAACGCCGGTATGTCACAAATCACGTTTACAAACAGCCGGCAAAGATACACGCACGTTTCAACAGATTCCGGCGGTATTTGACCGGTAGCTAAAATAAATATTTATTATCACAATTCAGATATTACCGTTCATTTTCTCATGACGACGCCATTTTTTAAGTTCATCCCCTGAATATGACATGGCCAAACGTGATGTTTACAGCAAATAACCAAATTTAAAGCCTCTGTTGGTGCAGCCCCACGTTCTTATTCCGGGAGGCTTCACCCTGTTACATTATAATTATTCGCTCTGTGAAACATCAAAATCACAAGAAAATCTTATTTTTACGCTTCAAAAACTAACATTCCTTAACCTTATGGCTGGCGGAACAACAGTTATTAATGCAGCCTCATCGTCTGCATCAACTGGGAATAAAGGATATAAAACGGCCTTCATCATAATGACAGCCCTTTTTTTTATGTGGGGTTTTATCACGTGCATGAACGACATTCTCATTCCCTTTCTCAAAAAAGTCTTCGATCTCAATTATTTCCAGGCCATGCTGGTCCAGCTCGCATTCTTTGGCGCCTATTTCATCGGTTCTCTTATCTATTTCATCATATCGGCCACCCTGGGAGACCCGATATATAAGATCGGATATAAACGCAGCATTATCATAGGACTGCTTCTTTCAGCGTTGGGTTGTGCCATGTTTTACCCGGCTGCCAGCTATAAGATATATGAACTTTTCCTTGTCGCCCTCTTCATACTGGCTCTCGGCTTTACAATGTTGCAGATTGCAGCAAACCCTTATATCGCCATTCTGGGTCCCCCCGAAGGAGCCTCCTCGAGGTTGAACCTTGCGCAGGGCTTCAATTCGTTTGGAACAACCATTGCCCCGATTGTTGGCGGGTATTTCGTTTTTCATTTTTTTGCCACCTATGGAAAACCATTGCTGGACCGTTACGGTGAAGTCGTAAAAAGCGATCTGGGACAAACACTGACGGCCTTCAGTGTTCAAGTGCCCTACCTGTTCTTTACCGGTATATTTTTAGTGCTGGCCCTCGTAATCGGCCTCATCAAACTACCCGCTCTTACCGGTGATCATGAAATGGAGATCAGTGCCGGGGCATTGCGTTACCGCAACCTGGTGCTGGGCTTCGTAGCCATCTTCATGTATGTCGGTGCTGAAGTCAGCATCGGCAGCCTGTTTATAAACTTTGCCAACGAATTGCTGCATTACCCCGAGATGACAGCCAAATCCTTCCTTGCATTCTATTGGGGTGGCGCAATGATCGGACGTTTCCTGGGTGCCATATCCCTTTCCGGTAATACGTCCGACAGCAGGAAACTGACTGGCATGATCCTGACCAGCGTCGTGGGTTTCTTCCTTATTTACTTTATTGTATATCTTGAAAGCGCCGAAGGCTTCCCGATAACATACGTGCTGCCGTTCGTCGGGTTTTTGCTGCTTAACTTTTTTGCCTTCAGGCTCGGCCGCTCCATGCCGGCAAGAACACTGCTTATCTTTGCCATGGTAAATATCGTGATGCTGGTTTCTGCTATGGCATTTACCGGAAAATTCGCGCTTTGGTTTATTATCGGCATCGGACTGTTTAACTCCATCATGTGGTCCAACATTTTCACCCTGGCCATTAAAGGATTGGGTAAATATACGAGCCAGGCATCCTCAATCCTTATCATGGGAATACTTGGTGGTGCCGTTCTGCCTCTTTTACAGGGAAGTATTGCCGACCGTCTGGGCGGCATTCATTACTCATTCTTTATCCCCGTACTGGCTTATGCATATCTTGCCTATTATGGATGGAAAGGACATATCCCAAAAAAAATGTGGTGAGGCAGCAGAATGATGATTTATGAAAAATACCTTTGTGTCCTGAACCATGTGGAACGTCAATCCGTTCCGTATTGAACAGGCCTGTACACGTAAATACTGAGCAGAGGACGGGCTGAACCTGCCGTCTGAGCAACCCGCATAAAATAGTGATGATATGAAGAAAGATGTAGTTTTAGGTATTGACATTGGAGGAACATTCACCAAGTTCGGTCTCGTTTCTGAAGAAGGAAACGTGTATCATGAAGATTCGGTACAGACAAACCGGCATGATGATATCAGGATGTATATTAAAGACCTTAAAAATGCCGTGGAGGATAAAGCCCGGACCAATGGTTTTAATATCACGGGTATAGGCGTCGGAGCCCCGAACGGTAATTTTTATAAGGGCACCATCGAATTTGCTCCGAACCTGCCCTGGAAAGGGGTCATCAACCTGTCAAAGCTCTTCGAGGAAGAGTTTAAAGCCCCCGCTACTGTCACTAACGATGCCAATGCAGCTGCCATGGGAGAAATGCTTTACGGGAATGCTCAAGACATCAGCAATTTCATCATGATCACCCTGGGTACAGGCCTGGGTAGCGGACTGGTCGTCAACGGAGAACTGATATACGGACACGACGGCTTTGCCGGGGAACTCGGGCATACTACGGTCTTCGTCGACGGCCGACAATGTGCCTGCGGAAGGAAGGGCTGCCTGGAAACATACGTCTCTGCTCCCGGCATCAAACGAACAGTCTTCGAAATGCTTGGAACGGAGATCCATGACAGCTGCCTGAGAAAATACAGTTTCGAAGACCTGGATGCCAGAATGATCAGTGAAGCCGCACTGGAAAATGATCCGCTGGCACTGAAAGCATTCGACTTTACAGGAAAAATTCTCGGCCTTAAGCTGGCTGACGCAGTAGCTCATACCAGCCCTGAAGCCATCTTCCTTTTCGGCGGACTTGCCAACGCCGGCGATCTCATTTTCGAACCGGTGAAAAAATACATGGAACAGTTTCTGCTCCCCATATTCAGGGATAAAGTAAAAATTGAACCATCGGCACTGCAGCATAAAAACATTGCCGTTCTCGGAGCAGCCGCACTGATGTGGAATGAAATGCACAAAAAAGCTTAAAAAGACCTGTCTCCTCCCACCGACTGGTTTATCTCAAGCTCCCAGTTTGAACGCACATTGATTTCACCGTTATAGTATTCAACCCGCTCAGGCTGAATTTTCTTCATATAATCGCCGGTATCCCACTTACCATTGCCGTTGCAGTCGTGGATAAACTTGATCATATACCGTGACGGCTTCAGGAAATTGAAGCTTACGATATTGTCCTCCGTAATGGTTGTCTCCCGTATCAGCTTCTGCTTCATATCCATCAACTGAACAATCAGCGGACATTGTACCCCTTTAACATCAACGTGAAGCGTACCGTAATACCCCTCACTGCGACTCGTGAACGTAACATCCAGGGTGTCGTTTGTTAAGCCATAGATATCGGTAAAGGCCCCTGGCAAAACATCAATCCGGTAGGTCGTTTCTGGCTTCCACGTTTTGTAAAGGGCCACTCTCCTTATGTTAAGGGTATCCCTCTTCAGGTAATAACCCTCAGGAATGAAAACAGTGTCTTTCCTGCTGAAAAGAGAAATGCGGGTGGTATCTATGTTTCCATAGGGATTTTCCCCGGAGAAGAAGACCGGTCGGTTCAGATCAATAGTGGCCTTGTCTTTAATGGTGTGCACAATCAGGGTCGTATCCGGTTTTTCCTCTTTCTTTTTCTTTGACTTCTCGGGTTTACGGTAACCGAAACTTAGGGTATCCAGAGTTGAAACGCTATTCCCAAGCGTGTCTTTGACCATATATTCCAGTCTGAGTAACACCGTATCCATACTGATTACCGAAGTGTCGGCAACCCATAATTTGAAGGTGTCGCGCGTGGGATTGTCCTCCTCCACGTACCAGGAAGACGATGAAGGATCGATGGGGAGGATCCGGAAACTGTCGGTCACTGGCTTATTGAACATGAATTCTAGGAGGTTCGGCTGCTGCCGGTTAAAATCAGTGAGATATTGCCTGGCATTGTCCTCGGTGAAAAGATACAAGTCAACCAGTATCTTATCAGCATACTTTTCCTTTGTTAAGACCTCGCTCGAATCGATTTTTTCCTGTAACAGTGAATCGCCGGCCACCGATGTCAGGGTGTCGGTGGTAACCGTATCGGGAATGATGCGGGAGAAAAATGCCGGGGTCAGGTAGAGTGATGTATCCAGGAAAGCAATGGCCTCATTGGGCAAATCAAATGTATAGTTCGAATTAACGTCTTTCAGGGCAAAAATATGAAAGGTATCCGACTTCAGATTATTTAGTGCAAAATAACCCTCTTTCCCGGTCTTACTTACATACAGGGGACCGTGCTTCATGAAGGCAGAATCGCTGAGATCGTCATAGAGCAATATGCTTACCGGGTCTTCCGAAGGAAGAAGATCAAAGGCATTGACAAGCCTTCCGTAAACGGCAAGTGAGTCCAGGTAATCGCCGGTAGAAAAGACATATTCAAAATTATTCAGGAGATTACCCTCGTTATTGTCCTTTATGGCATCGCCAAAATTTAAGGTATAGGTCGTACTGTCCTGTAACTCATTGTTAAGATCAATTAAAATGGTCTTGGTCTTTAACCTTACATCTACCCGGTTCTCTACCGGTGGCGACACAACAAGCTGTTGATTAACATTATCGAGAACAATAAACTCGTCAAATGTGATCTCTATTTTCTGCCCTTTGAAGTGGATGGAATAATTTGGTGGTTCCGCATGGATCATCACCGGTGGTTTGGTGTCTTTGGGCCCGCCGGTGAGTGATCCTATTTTGGCGCAATGGGTCAGTAAAATTACCAAAACAGGCAGCAGGAAATATAAACCTAGTCTTTTCAATATCGTTGTCTTTAACCGCAAAACTACAAAGTTAAATGATTAACGTATAAATCTGTACTAAAATTATTCATACTTGCGACGGCTTCATGACCTGGTCTTTCTGTGAAATCTGTCCGGGCCGGTAACAGGAACGGAGGAAATTCGCCGTATCTTAAAAGATAGATAAGAATAATTTTGTAAGTTTAGCGTTCGATTTGTACATAAAACAAACACAAAGATTATGGTATTGCAGAGTATAGTCTGGGACGTCAACCCCTGGCTTGTAAAATTCGGAGATAACTTTGGAATTCGCTGGTATGGTCTTTTATTCGCCAGTGCATTCCTGTTTGGATATATCATCTTCAACCGGTTTTTTATTAAACAGGGCCTGTCGGTCGAGCTTCTCGACAAGCTGACTATATATGTTGCCGTCGGTACCGTAATCGGTGCCCGCCTGGGGCATTGTCTTTTTTACGATTTTCATTACTATATGCAGCACCCGTTAGAGATAATCATGATCTGGAAAGGCGGACTTGCCAGTCATGGCGGAGCTATCGGGATTCTCATCGCCATTT
>DASQZK010000277.1:0-2322 GCA_035638735.1 Bacteroidales bacterium | reverse complement strand
CGAATTTCATATAAACATTGTCTGAAAAAGCATATCCAAAATAACCATGATGAATAAAGTGAGTTCCGAAAGTCGGATAAAACCTGTATTCAAAACTAAGGTCTATCCCTTTCATGGATCCGTCGACGTTTAAACGCCAGGTATCCCAGGTGAACTGAGGATTGAGTTTGCCTGGCCCGCTTTCATAATTCGTAGACAAAATATTGTATCGCACGGCACCGCCAAATTTGAAATTACGTTTCTCACCATCATCATCCTGCGCACTAATCTGTAGACTGAATAGAAGCAATAGTATAATAGTTTGACAATTATACATGGTCAATGTTCCTGTTTATGTTGATTATTTATCTGAATCTCATCTGACATCATGAATGATCCCTGGCAGTGGGACATTCCTTAAAACCTCAAGCGGGATTTTAAAATTAGCTATACTTTATCAATAATGTGAAAAACGTATAAACCATTAAACCTTATACTTGTAAGATGACAGTTAAACATGGTAAATGTTTCTTTGTTTGATTATTTATTAAAAGATATCACCCCGCTATCTGAAATAATAACAGGACAACACATGGGAGAAAACCCTTGATTTTGGAGAATTATAAACCGGTTTAGCGCAACAAAGCTATAAAACCTTAACAGTAATTAAAATCCCTGCATGTTACCATTTTGTTAAGAAATAAAAAGAATCGCCTGGAAAATCAGCCTGAAAGCGATCCGGGTAACGTGTATAAGAAACCTTTAACCATGCTTTTTCCCGGACATATTTTTGACGGCTGTATAATGTGAAACAACCTGCCACCGGACAAAGGCTGAAATTTCGAATCACGTGTAAAGCTTCAACCCGGATTATTACGACATACTTTCTCAAAGGCCTCTTTTTCTTCGTAGGGTTAATCGGGGTCATGGGGCTCATGTGAGTTGAGGTCGAATAGGGTTAACCCGGCTTTCCGGGCTTATCTCTTCATCGCACTACCTGCTTTTACCAATGGTCAGAGTATCGGCTTGTATTTCCCTTCTCGTGTACGATTTTGTTTTGCCCCCTGAGATAACCAGCCACAGGGCAAAACCAATTTCCGCAATTGCCATGGGAATGCTAAGAATTGTTTCAATATTGGCAAGCAGTTGTTCAGATCCTGTCGGAATAGCTTTTGCCAGGTTAAGAAAGAAATAGGAGATACCGGCAACCAGGAGCAGCCATCCGAAAATACCAGGTACAAAATCAGCCTTAAGGGATAAATAGCCCAGGCCCAACAGATGAACACCGAAAATGATAAGCCCCGCCGACCATATTGTTTCAAAGGCGGTGAGATAATCAATAACCGGTTTAGCATTGTCCGTAGTGTCATTTCCTGACGTGTGGGCCAGAGGTAATACTGCGATCAGGTTATATATTGCCACACCCAGAACAGCGGCATAAATAACCCGGATCCAGGCCGTGGCCAGTGACAGATTCTTATTCACCTCCTTAAAGAAATAATAAAGCGCCCAGGCTGCGAGAACGTCACAAATGAGAATGATGATCCAGCCGGCAATTCCGCCAATGAATAATGGCCCGGAAAGCTGCAGATTGCGATATGTTTCCGCCGGACTACCCTCAACAACCAGAGTTGAATGAACATAGCCGAAAGAAAAAGCAGCCACGGCTGCCATGATCAACAATGAAATGCCTGCTGCCAGAGCTACATTTCGTTTAGATAATTTCATAGTTCTGTTAATTAGGATTGTACAATGATTATCACATTACCTTTTTTGTGACCGCCGGCAATATATTCATGGGCGCTGGCCACGTCCTCAAGGGGAAACTGCCGGTCAATAACAGTTTTAAGTCGACCTTCTCCGAATATAATTATCAGTTCAGCCAGAAGTTTTCTCAGTTCCTTGTCGGATTTGAGGCCCGAAGCGGCAAATTTGGCTTTTTTCTTGCTCGCGGCAAGGGTCCACATCATTTGTAGCAACAGTGAAAACTTCAAAACAGGAGAAATGTATTGCCCGTCTACTGACAATACCTTTCTCGACCTGCGATAGGAACTCTTGCCGACGGTATCGTAAATAATGTCGTATCGTTTACCCGACCGGGTGAAATCCTTCCTCGTGTAATCAATCACATGATCGGCACCTAGTGATTTTACAAATGCGATATTGCGTGTGCTCGTAACCCCGGTGACTTCGGCCCTGAAGTACTTGGCCAGCTGAACAGCTGCCGTTCCAAGACTGCCCGAGGCACCGTTGATAAGCACTTTGTGACCCGGCTGGATTTTCGCGATCTCCTTTAGAAAATTTATGGATGTAAGGGGGCCGTCACAAAAGGTGGCTGCTTCT
>DASQZK010000276.1:0-3766 GCA_035638735.1 Bacteroidales bacterium | reverse complement strand
TTTTCACGTTGGGCAGTGCTACGGAGGATACTTACACTATCTTCCTTTACTGGTTATTACAAAGCTTCCCGCGATTATCTTCAACCTGTCATCAGGTCGGCTGTACTGGTACTTCCCCTTATGGCTAACCTGGGCAATAAGCAACGTACCGCTGTCTTTATTGGTGTCGTCTATTTCCTGATATACCTGTTGAATGCCTTTTCCTCGCGTAATTCAGGCCGTTTTTTCGACTGGATAAGGAACTATGAAAGAGCTTTGTTGTTTACTCTTTTAGCAGGCTTTGGTATGGGTATCATTGCCGGTGTTCTTTTTAAGTTCGATCTGAAACTGGCTGCGGTACTTCCTTTCCTTTTCATTTTCATTATTGAAAATGTACGTAAACCAATAGGAATTGCCTACATTTCCGAGAACATGGAACAAAACCTGATGGCTACCTCTTTGTCGGCCGAATCGCAGATTTCATCTCTTATCGCCGGTGGTATTGCCATTCTTCTCGGTTTTGTGGCCGACAGGTTTTCGATCGGAATCAGCCTGTTGTCGGTAACGGCATTGTTGTTGATAGCTGTCCCCTTCATCTTCAGCAAAGCATCCCGAAACAATTAATAACCAGGATAAACAGGTTGTCATGAATATAAAGATCCGAAAGGGATTTTCTATTTGGCTGATTATACTGACATTTTCAGTAACCCACGGATATGCCCAGGTAATGGTCACAGAGCGTCCAGGTCAGACCATACCCCCTGCAACCATGAATAAGGGTTCGTTCCAGGTGGAAGCAGGTTTTACGTTTGAAGGTGATAAGCCAGAAGATACCCGTTTGCATAACATAACCCCGGTATCATCGCTGTTCCGGTACGGTTTGACCGACTGGCTCGAATTGCGTAGCGGCCTTTCCTTTTTTCAGAAAAATTATACCACACAGGGCATCTACCATCATGAATTTTCCGATATCAGGAAGGGATTATCTCCTGTGATCTTCGGCATGAAACTTCACATTTTGGAAAATCACGGAATCATTCCATCGCTTTCACTCGCCGGCAGCCTGTCATTCCCTCAGCTGTCGACCCGGAAGTATGCGCCGGATCATATCGCACCCGACCTCCGGCTGTCAGCCGCGAATCACCTCTACCAGGGTGCCGGCACTACCTATAACATCGGCCTTTCGTGGGACGGCTTTAATACCCTGCCCTCGTTTTTATACTCCGCGCTGCTGTGGGTAAACCACGGACAGAAACTGACGTCGTTTTACGAGCTTTATGGCTTTATTCCTCCCGAAGCTGTGGCTGCCGATGTACGGTTCGACACCGGACTTTCCTGGCTGATCATCACTAACTTACAGGCCGATATTGAAGGTGGTATTGGCATCACTGAATTTGCGCCAGACTTTTATGTTGGTGCGGGATTGAGCTGGCTAATCGTTAAATGAGAGAGAAAAACCGCTCATTCCTTAAGGAATAAGCGGTCACCTTCTTCGAAGAGCCTCACAGGGGATTTGAACCCCCGACCTGCTGATTACGAATCAGCTGCTCTACCGCTGAGCTAATGAGGCATCAATGGTGCCGCAAAAATAATTAAATTTCAGTTATTCGGACAAAAAAATTCCAGTGTTTTGAAAAAAATGGAACTATTCTGAAACCGTCGCCTCCATCCTCACCACCTGAGCCTTCCCCTGGTGGAAACTGCCTTCATCAAGGTCTACCTGAGTTTCACGAAGGATGTTGATGTTGAGTTGCCTGAAATCTTTACGCAGGATCTCCGGTGAATACAACATATCAGGATTTTTAGGCCCCCCTGAATCACGTTCGATCTGCTTTTTTGAAAATACCTCCGCTATTATGGTGCCTCCGGGTTTAACCCAGTTGGAAATCCGGCGGTGAAAAACCATGCGCTCGTCAGGTGGAAGATGAAAAAAGAACAGACCTGCCATGTCATACGTATGACCATTTACCTGGTAATCCTGCCAGGAACATACCTGGTAATTAATACTTACGCCCCTGAGAAACGCCAGCTCAAGTGCTTTTTTCTTGGCAACCATGCTAAAATCGAAGGCATAAACGTCCCATCCAAGCATAGCTGCATATACGGCATTTCTACCTTCACCCTCACCTGCCAGCAGCAAACGACCCGGTTCTTCATGTTTCAGTTTATCCCTGAAAAACTGGTTGGGTTTCGTTCCGTATACATAATCGCTCACATTGTATCGCGAATCCCAGAAATCATTCATCGTCTCACCTGTTTTTTAAAGTATTCATACTAACAAACTTCATTGGGCAATGTTGTGTTATTTCCCATCATGGTCATTCAGATTAACAGCTAATGACTATATTTGCACCATATTTATAAACCTTGCATTTTAACAAATTTCCGTCAATGATACTATTTTTTAAGGTCTCAGTCAATCATTTCGTTGCTGTTAAATTACTAACAGAAATAAAGAAGGAAGATCAGGAGAAATTAGAATGGCTTTTCGGCGGAGCATCAATGCTGGACGACGAGAAGCTCAGTGGTTTTTTTATCGGACCGAGAAAAGAAATGGTCACGCCCTGGAGTACCAATGCTGTTGAGATTACCCGGAATATGGGTGTTGAAAATATTAGCAGGATCGAAGAATATTTCCGTGTCGAGAACGAGAGGGCCAGGTACGACTCGATGCTCCAGGTTCTCTATCGCGACCTGGACCAGGATATCTTTAGCACCAAAAGGGTGCCGGGACCAATTGAGCAGATCGATAACATTGCTGAATATAATAAAAAGGAAGGACTGGCACTTAATCCTGAAGAAATACAATATCTGGAAGACCTGAGCCAGCGCCTTGACCGTAAGCTTACCGACAGCGAGGTATTTGGTTTTTCCCAGGTGAACTCAGAGCACTGCCGGCACAAAATATTTAACGGCATTTTTATCATTGACGGAGAGGAAAAGCAATCTTCACTTTTCCAGTTAATTAAAAACACCACGAAGGAGCATCCCAACAAAGTGGTTTCGGCTTACAAGGACAACTGCTCATTTGTTGAAGGGCCGGTCATTGAGCAATTCGCACCCGACAGGCAGGATGAGGCAGGCACCTTCAACATCAAAGAGATTGAATCGGTCCTTTCACTGAAGGCCGAAACGCATAATTTCCCGACTACGGTTGAACCATTCAACGGTGCTTCAACAGGCACCGGTGGTGAAATCCGCGACAGGATCGCCGGCGGACAGGGTGCCATTCCCATGGCAGGTACAGCCGTTTACATGACATCATTTCCGAGACCCGAAAGCGGACGCGACTGGGAGAAAGATATTGAGCCTCGCAAATGGCTCTACCAGACACCTGAGGAGATACTTATTAAGGCATCAAACGGTGCCAGCGATTTCGGGAACAAATTCGGACAACCGCTTATATGTGGCAGCCTGCTCACCTTTGAACACATGGAAAATGCCAAAACTTACGGCTACGACAAGGTCATCATGCTGGCCGGAGGGATCGGTTACGGCAAGAGGAAAGACAGTGCCAAACATATTCCTGAAAAAGGCGATCCGGTCATTCTCCTGGGTGGTGATAACTACCGCATCGGTATGGGTGGCGGGGCCGTTTCATCGGTGGCTACAGGCGAATACGGCCATTCCATTGAACTCAACGCTGTTCAACGGGCCAATCCCGAGATGCAAAAAAGAGTCTTTAATGCCATCAGAGCCCTGGCTGAAGCTGATAATAACCATGTGGTTACCATCCACGACCATGGTGCCGGTGGCCATCTAAACTGTCTCTCCGAACTGGTGGAAG
>DASQZK010000275.1:0-7569 GCA_035638735.1 Bacteroidales bacterium | reverse complement strand
TATTGCCTATTGCCTATTGCCTATTGCTTATTGCTTATTGCTTATTGCTAATTCCCTGCTCACGCTTATTCGATCTTAACAGGTATTGAAACAATACTACGGCCCTGTCTTTATTTATCTCCACCATCCGGAGGTATTCATAATTTTCTCTGCCGGTAATGCCGGTCTTGTCATATTGTTTGCGACCGACAATCTGGTTAAGGATCTGTTCCGATTGTTTATACTCAAGCCAGCTTTGCTGCGACTGCTGAAGATATTTCTTATCAACCTCAATCATCTTTTCTATGAGTAAATCATAATATCGTCCTATCATTTCATTATAAGCAGCTACAGCATCAGACCATATAAAGCTTGCCCCATAACGACCGGTAGCTTCTTGCAGGTTAGCCTCCAGTGTTTTTTGGATCCTGAATGTATCAACACGGAAATTCACCCATAATGCCTTATCGAAATTCTCATTTATGGCTTCCTTTTCTATTTTCACCCTGAAAGCGGCAATCTCACGGTTTATTGTCACATCTTCCGCTTTGGTATCATCCTGGGCTTTCAGACCATTGAATGGCAGCAAACCCATAATTGTCATCAACAGGCAAATAACAGGTAATCTGTTCATAATATAATCCTTATTTGTTTTTCAGGTGGCAAAGATAGTTAAAATATGATCTTCCCTATTGAACGTTCATTATGTCATAAACTGCCATAATTTGTGAATTATTATTGACAATGGGAACAAACCGCAATACCTTTACTCTTTTATTTTTTGTTAGTATACATTTCATGTAATCAACCAATGATTAGCATAGGTGAAAATCCGGCATTATCGTTCAGGTTTTTTTACCTGCTGGCATTTGCAGTAAGTTTTGTTATTATCATCATTGCCGGAAAATCACGAGGTTATTCTCTCCGGGCCATTCTATTAACCATGGCATTATCGTCAGCTCTGGCGATTATTGGCTCCCGTCTATTCACCATCCCTTTTGAAACCTGGCCCCGGGTTTTCCTTAAAGGAGACCTGGGCAACTTTCAAAACCGGTCGGCCGTCGGAGCCATGCTGTTTGCACTGGCAGGTCTTTTTTTCAGTCAGTGGTTTTTCAGTTTTAAAAAATCAATAATCGATCTTTATGCCTGGGCTGCCCCCATCGGATTCGGCATACAGAAATTCGGCTGTTTTGCTAATGGCTGCTGTTACGGACGAACCACCGGCTTGCCATGGGCCGTTCATTATTCCACTGGGTCGCAGGCGCATTTCCACCAGTGGACAGCAGGTATCATAACCGACACCGATGCCCTGACAACCGGACTTCAGCCTGTCCAGTTATATGAAAGCCTCTTTCTTTTTGCAATTGCATACATTGTCTGGCATTCACGAAAACGATGGAAAAAACCCGGCAGCATGTTGCTGCTTTCTCTCGCTCTTTTCTTTACATTCCGCTTCATAACCGAATTTGCCAGGGATCCTTCAACCTGCATCATTATGCCCGGGGTAAAATATGGATTAAGGACTTTTCAATGGCTGATGGCCACTCTGGCTGCGCTTAACTATGCACTTCTTACCTGGCACGAAAGGTCGCGGATCACTCGAATCCATGTTAAGATAGAACCTCGGTTGTTTTCAACAGTTATCTTTATTACTTCGGTTTCATTGATGGTGTATTTTTTCCGGCAGCTGTTCTCGCGTACCGAATTGATGGCCTTTTATACCAGGTTCATCCCGGCGGTATTGTTGACCATCTGGTATGTCTATACAGAAGTTACGGTCAGACAATTCAGGTTGGTTACCTCATTCTTCCTGATTATCCCGTTTTTCCTTATGGCCCAGACTATCCAAACCGATTCTTCAGGTACCACAGGTTACCACAGGCTCGAATCCGGTTTCTCCTTCGGTAAAATGTACAGCGACCTGGAATATAATCCACAAGCGGGTGCTTGTGGCACTACCTATACGCATGAAGATTACAGGCATGAATACCGTATGGGTGGACTAGGATATTCCAGGGTGATTTTTGAAAACAACAGTAAATCAACCCTTGGGGTCCGGGTATATGCCGGTCGGGAAAAAGAATACAATCTTACCCGTGATTTCACCAACACTTATACATTATGGGGTATTAATCCGTATGTAAATTACGACTTTAAGTGGGTCGGGATGGGGGTGGGAATTCACGCAGGAAACCTCCGGTGGATACCTTCAGAAAGCATTGCAAAGGAAGAAGTCGAAACCGGGACAAGATTTTCCGAAATCTTACCCCAGGGTTATCTCCGTGTCGGCCCTTCCAGGATCGCCGATCTTGAGTTTGAGTACGCTAAATCCTTTCCCTCCCCTCTTCCGGTCAATTTATATAGTTTCAGACTCGGCACGTCATTTGGATTAAGTGAGGACTATCACTTCAGCTTTGGACTAAATGAACCGCGAGATGTGGTAATGATCAATGGAAAATTTCCGTTGGATGATCATTTTGGACTGGATATGTCTTACTTCTTCGGAAAAGATTATACCAATTATGTTACTCCGTTAAGAAGCCCTGCCAGGTTAATGTTTTCGCTCAATTATACATTCGGGGACCACCGGCGGTACAACAACAATTCACAAAATCAATAAAAAAAAGTGCCCTTCAACAATACTCATCACATTCATGAGCTACGATGAAGGGCACTTCTATTTTCGAGACTGTTCAGAAAGGTGTGATATTTGAACAAAGGGATAATAACCGTTTATTTCCCCATCTCAAACACCTCATCCTTAATCTTACTCTTATTATCCACTTCAGTAACGTTTATAGTAACTTCCTGCGGACCCATTTTAGTAGTCCTTTTAAAAGGATATTTCACACCGTTTACCTCCTTATAATCGGACAGGTTGCTTGCCTGTTGATTTCCGCCAATATCGGACACATTCCTGATAATCAGTCCTGAATCGGTAGAAAAATAGGCGGTAGAGGTGAATCCGCCGGGACTGGTGATATTTACTACATAGGCTTCCTGCCCGTTGATTTCCTCTATCCCGGCAAGTTCGAGCTTATAACCTTCGTCGCTGTAATGCAGGGCCGGCATCACCATAGACTGTTCCTTCATCTTAGCCAGGGTATCCCCGGTTACCTCAACCTCTCCCATCATTGACTTGATGTAGCCGTGTTCACCGTCGTATACCTGTTTCATGATGTCGTTTCCGTTCATTTTCATGTCCATCATGAATTTGTCGGGCACCTTTTGATAAATCACAATATTAATATCCATACCCTGTATGGAGGTTTTGGCATGTGTCGTCACATTCTTGATCTTCTTAAGCTTCTTAACACCGCCAATAGCCTTCAGGTAGTTATTTATAACATCCTGTGCTGTCATGCCTTCGGGTGCAGGTTTGATGTCTTTCACCGGCTCCCCGTAAAAGTCGTAAAAATTAACCTCTCCATCGGCAGCAAACTTTTTCAGTGTCGGGGCTACCTCTTTCTTGTTGCCCACAACAAGAATATAGGAGTGTCCGGGTAAGATATATTTTTCCGACATGCGTCTTACGTCAGCGGGTGTAACGGCAGCAATCTTCTTCAGATAAGTAGCATAATAGTCCGATGGCAAATTGTAAAGCTGCGTGTTAAGCGCAAAGGATGCGATAGTTTGCGGGCGTTCAAGTGAACGGGCAAAACTTCCCGACAACACGTTTTTCACCAGTTCGAGATGGTCAGCACTCACATCTTCGTTCCTCATCCGTTTCATCTCGTAAAGAATCTGGGTCACGGAACTGTCGGTAACCGAATTCCTTACCGAGGCTGAAGCGTCAAATGATCCCATAAGACGGTCGGCCGAAATAGTAGACCTGGCACCATACGTATAAGCGTGTTTCTCACGCAGGTTCTGCATAAGCCTGCCCGAGAATACTCCGCCGCCCAGAATAGCATTTGTAACATCTGCCGGGATATCGTCCGGGCTGCCAGGTTTAAGATTTACCGGGTAGGTAACCGATATGACCGACTGAACGGCACCAGGCTTGTTGACAAAAGCAACCTTGTCACCCGACGGTGCCGGAGGGAAATTGTATTGACGGGTAGGCACATCGCCTTTCTCCCAGCTGCCAAAATAACTATTTGCCAGTTCTTTGGCCCTGTCTTCGGTTACATCTCCCACTATCACCAGGTAGGCCACGTTTGGCTTGAAATAGGTCTGGTAATAATTAACCAGGTCCTGGCGGCTTATATCTTCAACCGTCTTTTCTGTCACCTGTTCCCCGTAAGGATTGTCGGCACCATAATTCAACACTTCTGCAACATTGGCAGCAATGGTTTCCGGATCGTCTTTTGACGATTGAAGGGCCGTAATGGTCTGTTTCCTGTTCTTCTCCAGTTCAGCTTCAGGAAAGGTAGGATGAAGAAGCACGTCTGACATAAGCATCAGAAGTGTATCTTCGTGCTGGGTGAGTGAAGCCCCGTACATACCGGTAGAGTATGTGCTGAGCCTTCCTCCTATAAAGTCAATGGCTTCATCAATCTGTTCTTTCGAACGGTTGGTCGTTCCTGAACGGAGAAGGTCACCGGCCATCGAAACATAACCGGCCTTATCCCCTTCCTTTACGGGATCGATATCAAGCTTAAGCTGGAAAGAAACCCGTGGTAATTTATGATTCTCTACCACAATAACTTTAAGTCCGTTATCAAGGGTGAATGTATCATATTTACCCAGGTTGATTTGCGGTGCCGGTCCCGGCTCAGGGGGTTGACTCCTGTCTACCTGCTGTGCCTGCAAAGTCGCTGTAAACAGCAGAACCAGAAATATATTGAAAATGATCCTTTTCATAAGTTCGAAATATTTTAATGTTCAATTATTCTTGATCTTTTGGTTTCGGAAGATAATACAATACCACCCTGTTGCCCTTACGGTAATATTTTTTTGCTACCCGCTGAAGGTCTTCACGCGTAACAGCCATATATTTATTTATCTCGGTATTGATCAGATCCGTATTATGAAAGAAAGTATAATCCGTGGCCAGGTTCGAAGCCCTGCTGGCAATGGTGGCATTGCTGCTCACAAAACTGCTCTCGATCTGGTTCCTTAGTTTTTCAAACTCCCGTTCCGTGATGAGATTGTCTTTCACCCTGTCGAGCTGCGTGTCGATCGCTTTTTCAAGCTTCAGCGGGTCAACGCCAATGTTGGGGATAGCCAGTATAATCGACAACCCGGGCCCCTCGAAAGGTAAAGGAATAGCTGCCACCTGGAGGGCAAGCTGTTGCTCATCAACCAGCGACTTGTACAAGCGGGAACTTTGTCCGTACGATAATAACTGGTTGAGCATGTCTACCGCGTAAAAATCGGGATCGCCCATGGCCGGAATATGATAGCCTTCAAATATCGCTGGCAACTGTATGTTGTCGTAAACCGTATCGACAACTTCAGTGTGCTTTTCCGGCTCGCTTGTGTCGGGCCGCTTAATCTCATACTGACCATGCGGAATACCACCAAAATACGTGTTAACAGCCGCCTTGGTTGTGTCAATGTTGATGTCTCCCACAATGGTAAGCACAGCATTGTTGGGCACATAATAGGTCTTATAAAACCTCATAAATTCATCATAACTGGCAGCATCCAGGTGCGCGACGGATCCGATGGTAGGCCACCTGTAAGGCGATTTTGTGTAGGCATGGCTCAGCATTTCCTGCAAGAATGTACCATAGGGTGCATTGTCAACCCGTTGCTTCTTTTCTTCCTTTACTACCCCACGCTGGGTCTCAATACCAATGGAGTCGACTTTCAGGTGCATCATCCGCTCCGATTCAAGCCATAAACCAAGGTCCAGCTGGTTGGAAGGCAAAAGCTCATAGAAATAAGTACGGTCATTCGACGTGTTGGCATTAAGTGTACCCCCGGCATTCTCAACATATTTACTGTATTCTCCCCTCGGGATGTACTTGGACCCTTCGAACATCAGGTGCTCAAAAAAGTGAGCAAAGCCTGTCCGGTCGGGTTTCTCGTTCTTCGAACCAACATGATACATGACAGTGACCGCAACAATAGGTGTACTGTGATCCTGACTCAATATGACGTGCAAGCCGTTAGGCAGGTCATATTCTTCAAAATTGATTTTGACGTCCTGCCCCCAGGTTAGTGTAAAACCTGTAAAGGCCAGAACCATAATGAAAACTAATCGTTTTAAATTCATAGTATACTAAAGTTTATTGAATAGATCTGAAGTAACATTCAAACAAATATTTTAATGAAACACAAAGATCATGTTTATGTTTGAAACGGCATTTGGGATACCGAAATTACACTTTTTTTCCAATACGCAGCCAATTCCATGATATGTTATTTGATAGTGTTACGGCATCAGGCGTGAAATACCTGCAAATATTACAATCAAATATCATTCAAAGGCTTCCGGTTTCCTTTGCACCTTTACCGGAATAATCGCTATCTTTAACATGAAAACGCACACCAACAGAGCCTATTTACCCCTTGTGAACACAAGGGCGCAGAACAAAAGACAACAGCAATTTATGACAGGAGCAATTTGTGGCGATATAGCCGGATCATTCTACGAATGGTCGAGAACGAAAACGAAAGATGATGTTCAGATATTTCATCCCGATTCCGACTTTACCGACGACACGGTACTGACATTGGCCGTTGCCGACGCCATACTCAACCACCGAAGCTACAAGGACACCATCGTCGCTTACGGCCGGAAATATCACGGGAGAGGTTACGGAAACCGTTTTTCAAAATTTCTGCACAGCACCGATCCGCAGCCTTATAACAGTTTCGGAAACGGTTCTGCCATGAGGGTAAGCCCGGTTGGCTGGGCCTTCGACACCGAAGAAGAGGTAATGCAACAAGCGGCAGCCAGTGCTGCTCCTTCCCATAACCACGCCGAAGGTATAAAAGGCGCACAGTCGGTGGCTATGGGCATTTTCTGGGCCAGAACAGGAAAATCGAAACCGGAAATACGACACCTGCTCACATCGCGCTTTGGCTATGACCTCAACCCTACCATGGAGAGGATAAGACCTGTTGCCTCCTTCAACGAAACCTGCCAGGTATCTGTCCCCGAAGCCATCATCGCTTTCCTCGACTCGGACAATTATACGGATGCTGTCCGTAATGCGATCTCACTCGGTGCCGATGCCGACACCCAGGCCGCCATTGCCGGCGGCATCGCTGAAGCCTTTTACGGCCGGGTCCCGGAAACGATCGCTGAAAAGGCAAAAAAATACCTGCCGGAAGAATTCCTGACATTAATCACGACATTTTACCACACGTTTATAAATCATCGTCCATGGCAATGAAAATCCTGGCCACATCCGACCTGCATCTCGGTAAACGGTCATCAGAGGTGCCGCTCACAGAGAAAGAAAGTTCAACCCGGTATACCTGGGAACAAATCGTTGACGGTTGTTTAAATCAGGCCGTGGATGTAGTGCTGCTTGCCGGCGATATTGTCGATCGTGACAACCGTTTTTTCGAGGCGGTAGGACCCCTGCAGGCCGGCCTTGAAAAGCTGGACCGCGCCGGCATAACGGTGATAATCACAGCAGGAAATCACGATTATGATGTCCTGCCCGCCATAACCGGCAATAACAGTTT
>DASQZK010000274.1:0-3192 GCA_035638735.1 Bacteroidales bacterium | reverse complement strand
ACTGAATTACAGGTGCAGTGACTTAAAAAATATTGGTTTTAGGCCTGTATTGAGCAAAAGCATGGGGCCGATAGGATGATACACTTTCGGTAACAGATCATGATCTCAAGACACAGGACGACCATAGAATGGCGCATTCAGAGGTTGTTGATAACTTTTCGTCAAAATGCCAGAATTAGGTAGGAGAGATTTGGGGGCTGAAGCGATTGATGGGTAAGGAGAGCAGGGTGGCGGGGGGGGACCCCACCCAGCTAAAGAACCTCAGCCTTTCTAATAGCCGGGCTTCAACGGCTTTCCCAAAGGCCTCAAAACACACCATGAAACACTTATTCATACCGGCTTCCCGAAGGGCCTACGGATATCGGTCATCTCAATTTTAAGAACCATCTCGGGCCCACCAGTCATTACTCAGACAAACCAAATACCCATTTACCAGTGAATTCCAACAGTGCACCGATTTTGTATTTTTGAACACCTGTGACCGGGATGATTTTACAGCCGGAAGTATCATTAATTTCAAGTTGAAAATCAATAAGATATAACATTATTACTTTTGGATAGTAATGTATGAAAATTATAAAAGGAGAAGATGCGAGGAGTCTTAATTATCCTTTTCTAATCTTTCAAATCGTCCATAACAATCCAAAATAGGACGTAAAAAAACGTTCATGTGTGATATTGCGACCAAAGGAATAGATAATGTGAAATTGATCAGAGAAATTAAAGTAGCCGCCTAAATTAAATGCCGTTGCGGATTTCCCGCCGGCTGTATCAGCCGTCTGGTAATAAAGCTCGCCGCCGACTGTTATAACCGGTGTAAAATCATACTGTAGTTCCCATCCCAGAAAGGTTGAGTTCTTATTGCCTTTACCCGGGTTTACCTGGTAGCCGGCACCCCCGTAGGTCGTTAGTTTGTGCCACGATTTCTGCGCCCATACCGGCACGAATGCTTTGACCTTACCATGACTGAATTCATCATTCTTTACTGTTGGTATTTCAAAAATTGGGAATATTCCTACCTGCGGACGGTTTCCTGTTTCCCGGATAATGCGGTACTTGGCACCAATTTCGGTATCGGCATATCCGAAGTTAGCACTACGATGCGGGGTATAGGTATAATTTAATGGTAGGAGAAGGTGGACCTGCAAATTTCGTATCAATCCGTAATTGACTTCAAAGTGCGGTAAGGTTCCCGTCCATTCCTCGGGCCTATAGGTATCTATTGAAGAGATATAATATTCCCAGTGTTGAAAAGGTACAGGCACCGGATCATCGGTCAGGAAAGGAGGCCCCGCAATGTTTCTTTGCATAAATATCATTATTAATACGGTAAACAGGATAACCGGTTTACTATTTCGTTTTGCCATGGATCAGGATGTTGAAAAAAATTGATCTTCAAATACTTAATAATTCCATAAACGAATAACACGCCACATCGCTACTTGTTCCCGGTTAGAACTTCCGTTTTTAATGATTTTATCAACATCCCGGGGGTAAAATATTTTATGGCAATCTATGCAATATGAAATAATTCATTAACTTTATTTATGCTCAGAGAATTCTATACCACTAACGTTCAAAATAAGATCAAGAACAACTAAACCTCTTTACCTCTATGAAGAATAATAGTGTTTTCTTTTTATTGCTGATCATTTTACCAATCCCTGGCGTTTTCTGCCAGGAGACGCAAAATGACTGGATGATTTTCATTCACATTGAATCCGGCCTGATGTATCCAAATTCCAAAATCCGGAAAAGTATCCCGATCCGGCAGAATGTCAGCTCTTATATTGTCGACCAGGTTTCCTATGGTGAGATTTCCTCGGAGACCAATGGTTATCTTTTTGGTGTCAGGTATGGCTATTTCAATGACAAGTTCAGGGCGGGTATTTCCTCCGGATTGAGATATACTAATTTCAATACAGAAATAAAAGGATACAGCTCTTACGGAACGGATTTTTATTACCTGAGATATTCCATGGTTGGCAGCGATACGAAATTTGCAAGGGTCAGGACTATTTCAGAAACAAACAATTTTATTTCTGTTCCGGTCGAGTTACGTTATGTTCCGATTCAATTTGAAAAAATCGGGTTTTACGTGAAAGCAGGAGCCGAATTCAGCTACTTCAATATTCAGAGCAAAACGGATATAGATTTCCGGGAAGAATCCATGGAAGAATACCAGGATGAGATCCTCAATAATATCACAGCTCCAACTAACCGGTTCTACTCAACCCTTTATGGCTCTTTCGGTATAGTCTATGGTAAAGAGGGCAGGCCTAAAGTCATGTTTGATTTTTCCGTTCCTTCCAGATTCCTGGGCAAGAATAATTTTGCCCTGACTAAGGCGGATTATTTCCAGGCCTTTACGCTCTCTCTCCAAATCCCTATTTCGCCAATAAAATAAAAATCTGTACGTCATGAAAGATTTGAAATTACTATACCTGCTGTTCGTGTTACCCATGGTTCTCTTAGCATGTCAAAAATCAGATGATTACCAACTGTCCCAGAGTGTTTTTATCGAGGATCCTTACTATCCCGGTTTGCCCGGGTATTCAGAGTGGGGCTATAACACTTTTGGAGCATATATCGACCGGAAACCTTTTACATCCAATAATTATGAAATTCCTGCAAAGATTATCGTTAACGGTGATGTGATGCACATCATCATGAAAGGGGATATGCTCGGACAGAATGTCAAACTTACTTTTTCTATTAAGGGATATTCACCACCCGATTATATTGATCTCAAGACCCTGGACAATACCGTGATCAACCTTAAAGATACTGGCAATACGGTCACACTTGAAATAGGCGACAGTGAGAAAATCCTGAACCTGATCGAAGGTGAACTCACGTTCAAGCGGGTACAAAATCTGTATGTCGATGAAGAGCTGGACAGGGCCATTGTTTCAGGAACCTTCAATTTTAAAACCTTCCTGGACAATGAGCCGGTTGCCATTTCTCACGGACGATTTGATTTCGGTATCGGGTATGAAAATTTCTACAATTATTAAGGGTGAAGCAGCGAGGCTTATCAATTCATAGTTTTGGAGATTATATGGGGAGATTTCTCAGTCGTTTCTCTCCTACCAATGACAAGTATTGTTAACGTGCTGTGAACCATCCCGCTCTACCCCTCGGTCCCCTGGAAGGGGAAGCCAGTCGCACATTGACAAGTTTGAATACACT
>DASQZK010000273.1:0-4136 GCA_035638735.1 Bacteroidales bacterium | reverse complement strand
GATATCGCCACCGAGTTGAAAAAGTTCCAGGCTGCCGGCATACCTGTCCTCTGGCGCCCACTGCACGAAGCCGGTGGCGGCTGGTTCTGGTGGGGCGCCAAAGGTCCGGAACCATGCAAGGCTTTGTATAACATCTTGTACAACAGGCTGAAAAATTACCATCACCTGCATAACCTGTTATGGGTATGGTCTACACCCGAAGCAGACTGGTACCCGGGCAATGATAAAGTCGACATCATGGGCTACGATTCTTATCCCGGCAACTTTAATTATGGCCCTCAGAAATATTTCTTCGATGAATTGTATAAAATCACCGGGGGCAAAAAACTCATTGCCATGACCGAGAACGGGCCGGTTCCCGACCCGTTGTTATGCTTTTCGTCCGATGCCCCATGGTCCTTCTTCGTATCGTGGAGCGACCTCGTAACACAGCAGAATTCACAGGAGCACCTGGACGATGTTTTCAGCCAGCCCCTGGTATTTACGCTCGAATCGGAAGATCTTCCAATGTACTATGAATGGCGCAGTTCGTTATACCCCGAAGACTGGAAGCCCGGATATAAAGATAAGCAAGGTCGTTTCCTGCACGATTTCTCTTATGCCGGGTATCACCGCGGTGAAAAAGAAATTCCCGGGATCACAAAGAACATCGTCGATGTTACCAGGCCTCCGTATAATGCCGATAATACAGGCACCGAAGATGTAACGGACATCATCCAGCAGGCCCTCGACAATGTAGGCTCGTCGGGTGGTGGTGTTGTGTACCTCCCAGCAGGAACCTATCGCATAGCAACCCCCGACAGCCGCGATTATGGCTTAAGGATAAAATACGACAGTACGGTGTTACGTGGTGCCGGCACCGACTCTACCTTTATCTTCCACGACCAGACGTACCTCCGTCTCAAAAACATCATAGAAGTGTATGGTGAATATGCCGGATGGCATCATGAGTATGGTGCTAAAACCAATATTACTGTCGATCTTAACGATCCGACCAGACTAATACCGGTAACTTCCGTTGCCGGTTTCAAAGCCGGCGACCTGGTGGTTGTGAAATCAACCCCGACAGAAGCATTCATGGAAGAACATGGTATGGGGGGCATCTGGACGGAGGATGCTATCAGGGGTGTCCATTTCCTACGCCGGATCGATTCCATAGATACAAATAATAATCTCCTGTTTATTGACGCCCCTACCAGGTATTACCTCAAAACACGTGATAATGCCAGGGTTTATCATGCCAAAAAACACATCACCGAATGCGGCATCGAAAACCTGTCCGTCGGAAACAGGGAAAACCCGAAAGAGGGCTGGGATGAGGAAACATATACAATAGAAGGCACCGGTGCTTATGATGTCCATTTTTCACACGTTTTAGTATTTAAAAACGGCCTGAATTGCTGGGTTAAGAATGTCCATACCTACAAACCTACGGTTAACACACAGGATATTCACATCCTGTCGAACGGTCTCGCCCTTGACCAGTGCCGCTTTATGACTATCGATTCATGTGATTTTCAGAAATCCCAATATGAAGGCGGCGGCGGTAACGGTTATATGTATATCCTGGAATCGAACGACTGCCTCGTGGAAAACAGCCGCGGCAATGACGGACGCCATAACTTCGATTTCAAATTCCCCTATAGTAACGGCAACGTTATCCTTCATTGCCGGACTGAACACTCAAAATATGCCAGTGATTTCCACATGTACCTGAGCATGGCCAACCTTTTCGATGGATGTACCGTGAATGAAGATTATCTTGAATCGACCTTCCGGCCATACGGGGGCGATGCCATTCATGGTTATTCTTCCACCCAGTCCGTATTTTACAACACAACAGGTCTGGCCTTCCATGAAGGAAGAGACTTTATTGTCGATTCACGCCAGTTCGGTTGGGGTTATGTGATCGGAACCTCCGGAACGGCCGATCGAGTAAAGCTGGATCCCGTATCGGGCACTCAGAACGGTTACAGTTTCGATACCTCCCCCAAAGATTTCCTCGAAGGTGAAGGATTGGGTGAAAGCCTCACGCCTACTTCATTATACCTCGACCAGCTCGACCGCCGTCTTAACGGACTGTCTGACCCGGGCATGTACCAGGTCAGGATAATTGCCAGGGATGAAGATAGCAATGAAGTTATCCCGGAAAGTGAGGTCAACATATACAATGAAAGCCGGTATACCGATAATCAGGGAGAAGTGATTTTCCCGTCTGTCTACGAGAATTTTATCATTACTATTGAAAAAGGACTCTATCAACCACTGCCTCAAAAACAGGTAAGGATAAGCAGCGATACCGTGCTGACGTATTATTTAAAAAAAAAGAGATTTGACGTAACATTTCGTGTGGTGGATACTGCCACTTCAAAACCTCTCCCGGGGACCAGGATAAGTCTTGGTGGCGTGAATGAAGTAGCTGATGCTAACGGCAATGCAACATTGACAGTTCCTGCAGGGGAAAATGAGTATTCTATCGATAAAATATCTTTCAGTTCAGAAAAGGGTACCCTGGATATTATCTCCGATACCACATTTACTTTCTACCTGGTCAGAACAGCGGCTATTGTCAAATTCTATATCAAAGAAGGAGAAGCCCCTGTAAATGAAGCCGTGGTAATGGTTGGCGAAGATTCAATAATCACCGGAGGTCTTGGCCTGGCAAAATTTAGCGGACTACCGGTTGATCATGATTACCATTTCCGGGTAAGCAGCGAAGATTATGACACGGTTGAAGGGAATTTCTATCTCCGGACAGATACCTCAATTTATATCGCCCTTGAGCGTATCCCGGCCGAATCCATTCACACGGAACCGGCAGTAGACTTTTCCATTTGGCCAAATCCGGCCCACGATGAACTTTATGTCCGGTTAAACACCCTGAAACCTGGCGCAAGTATCAGGATTGTCGATATAAGGGGTAATGTACTTTATCTATGTGAACTGAATGATAATCCGATGCGACTCGATCTGAAGAGATTTCCCCAGGGCATGTTTTTTCTGCAGTTGATGGAGAAAGGCTTCATCAGGGGAGTTCATATATTTGTCAGACATTCGTTGTGAAATTTGCAGATATTAATTCTGCCCGGAGTCCGGAATATATAGTTTGTGTAATTATTACACCCTAAATGTGTAATTTTTATACACCTTTCCGGTCGGCTTGACTCATAAGGTCTTTAACCGAATGAGACTTCCACTGATTTTATTATCCGCGGTGGATAATTCAAAGGCTGTTAAATCCCGGTGATTATAAATGTAGTTATCTTCCGTTGTGATAGTGAACCGGTAAATCCACATCATCATGAATCTTCAAAATAAAACGACATGAAATACCCTCATCCAAAATCCAATGAGTCCGGATTCCGGCCGGGCACGCTGGTACTCGTCCTTTCTGTCGTGCTATTGCTCTCTGCCTGTCATAAAAATATCGGAACACCAGAAGCCGTTAGATCAAATGACCCTGAAAAACTGAAGCTGAAAGATTACCGGCCGGAATCGATCTATCATGTACCCGTTACCATGGTGAATAAAGCAGCATTCGGGGTGATCGACATGTACTCGCACAGTTATGCCGGTAGCCGGGACGAGACATCATAGATTTGCAGCCAGCCAGTCTCCTACTTCAGAAGTCTTGTAAGCTTTCCCTTGCGTAATATCTTCAGTAACCACGCCTGCTTCCAGCGAACGGTCAACCAGATGACGTACAGCAGCGGCTTCGTCGGTGAGGTCGAGGGCCAGTTCAAGAAGCATGGCGGCAGAGAGAACGGTGGCCAGCGGATTAGCGATATCTTTTCCGGCAGCCTGTGGGTACGACCCGTGTATGGGTTCGAAAACAGAGGTGTGAATACCAACCGACGCCGAGGGCAGCAGGCCGAGTGATCCGGTAATGACGCTGGCTTCATCGGAGAGAATATCACCGAACATGTTCTCGGTAACCATCACGTCAAATTTCTTCGGCCACTGGATGATCTGCATCGCTGCATTATCGACGAACATATAATCGACCTCGATATCTTTATAATCCGGGACCATTTCCTGTACGGTCTCACGCCACAGACGTGAGCTGGCCAGCACATTAGCCTTGTCGACGACCGTCAGTCTTTTATTGCGTTTTTCGGCATATTCAAAGGCCAGCT
>DASQZK010000272.1:0-9600 GCA_035638735.1 Bacteroidales bacterium | reverse complement strand
GGATTCCACGGGAAAGAAGCAGATCCCTGGTTTGCACAACCATTTCAGCACTTCCGCAAAGGTAATACTTTCTGTCGGGCGGAAGAAACGGCTGTAGCTGCAGATAGGTTGTCAACCGACCCTCGAAAACGCCGTTTCCTCTCTCTGCTGAACAACAACGTATATAATTCTCATTTAGTACGGGGACAAGATCCTCTTCGAAATAAAAACGGTCGAGGCTTCGGCCACCGTGTATCAGGATTTTATCCTTCCAGAGACCGGTATAGAACATGGAGGCAAAAGGTGCTATTCCTGTTCCGGCAGCAATCCAGTATGCCGGGCCCTGTTCACAGGTGAACTCTCCACCAGGCCCGGTAATAAAAAGGGCATCTCCGGCCGATAACTTCGATAACCGTGGTGTAAGGTACCCGCCTTCCTTTATATCAAAAAGTATCCCGACAGACGTTTCATTCTCGCCACTGGCAATGCTGTAAAGCCTGAAAGGAACGGCAGGGTCATCGGTTATGCCAAGAACCTGTCCGGCGTTAAAACTGAAATCACGATTGAACCAGATGAAAAATACACCGGCTGTTATTTCTCGTATTCCGCCCAGGCGCACTTTTTTGAGAGGCTGCTTCGCGCGAATGCTTCGTGGCATGAATCATATTGTTTATGTTCTTGTCTCAATAACCATTTAACCACTGTCCATGTTCATGCCAATACCCGATTTGTCCGGCCAACCGTAATGATAATTTCCCGGCACCCGGATCCGTTCATCCTTGATCCTTCTTCCTGGCCGGCCTCCGCCAGTATAACCTTCCTGGCAAGAAGAAAAAAATGTAACCGGCGGGCTTTAACAATAATTCACAAGAATGAACAGGTTAATAGTTTCAAATGACCATGTCTCCTCTTTTCATCCAAAGCCGGTATTAAAAAAAGTTGTGAAAAAAACAGACATTTTCTTTTTAGTTTGAATAATATGTCCAATCTTTGCTTTCAGATTGAAAAACAAATGAAGCATATTTTGAATATATGGTGGTGGCTTTTAAAATTACGTTCTGCTGGAATGTAAGATAGCCCCGCTGTATCATAATAATACGCAATGGCCTGTCGGAATTCCGGCAGGCTTTTTTTATGCTGAAAAGTCAAATGAACCAAAGACATGAAAAAGACCAATCTTTATCCTGAATTACATGCGTTGCCGCCTGGTGTGGCCGACCTGGTGACACCGGTGAGCATCTACCTGAAGATCCGGGACCGGTATCCCAATGCTATCCTGCTTGAAAGTTCCGATTACCACGGTGATCGCAACAGCATGACCTATATTTGTTTCGATGTTCTCTCATCGTTCAGGGCAGAGAGGGAGCAGATCAAGATCAGCTTTGTCGGTGGCGAAGAAACCTTCACGGAAATAAAGGATCAGCATACCGTCCCCGGCCTCCTGGATGATTATATCAATTCGTTTGTCATTGAACCAGTTGGTAACCAGGGGGGGATGAGCACAAACGGGCTCTTTGGCTACAGTGCTTACGATGCAGTCCGGTATTTCGACACCATTAAATTCGGCCATTCGTCCCGGGAAGACGTAAGGATACCCGACATCAACTATGCTGTTTACCGTTTTATTATTGCCTTCAATCATTTTACCAACCAGCTATATCTCCTTGAGAACAAGACAGGGAAAGGCAGGGGTAGGTATGAGGAAGTCAGGACATTGTTGGCTAACAGGTCTACCGGGACCTTCAGGTTCACGGCTATGGGAGAGGAAGTGGCCGGGATGACTGATCATGAATTCATTGAGCTGGTAAAGCGGGGTAAAGAACACTGCTACCTGGGTGATGTGTTCCAGGTGGTTCTCTCCCGGCAGTTCAGTCAGGGGTTTAAAGGTGATGAGTTCAATGTTTACAGGGCGCTCAGGAGCATCAACCCTTCGCCCTACCTGTTTTACTTTGACTATGGCGGCTATAAGCTTTTTGGCTCCTCGCCCGAAGCCCAGCTGGTGATAAGTGAAGGTGTGGCCAGGATCAATCCCATTGCCGGAACATTCAAGCGTACCGGTGATGATGAGAAAGACCGGCAGTTGGCCATCGACTTAACCAATGATCAGAAGGAAAACGCCGAACATGTGATGTTGGTTGATCTTGCCCGTAACGATCTCAGCCGGAATTCCGACGAGGTATTGGTTAAAACATACCGGGAGACGCTATTTTATTCACATGTCATCCATCTTGTATCGGAAGTAACAGGGGTCCTGCGCGACGGTTATAATCCTGTGAAAGTGTTTGCCGATTCTTTTCCTGCCGGCACTCTTTCGGGCGCTCCGAAGTATAGGGCCATGGAGCTGATTGACGATTATGAAAAAAACAACAGGGGGTTTTACGGTGGCGCAATTGGCTACTTTGGCTTTAACGGTGATGTAAACCACGCCATCATGATCCGTTCCTTTATGAGCCGGAACAACACACTCTTCTACCAGGCCGGAGCTGGTATTGTGGCTGCTTCGGCCGAAGAAAATGAATTGAACGAGGTAAACAATAAACTGGGGGCATTGAAGAAAGCCATTGAGATGGCGGCAGACATGTAGGAAGCCTTAGAGGGCCGGGCAGAGTGTTTTCTGAGTCCGGCAGCTGTCCTGCACTTAATAAGTAAAACAGGAGGAAAAGACAATGAAGATTATGGTATTGGATAATTACGATTCGTTCACGTTTAACCTGGTTCATTATATCAGAGAGCTTACCGGCGAAGGGGTGGATGTTTTCAGAAATGATAAAATCACCATCGCAGATGCTGAAAAGTACGATAAGATCGTTATTTCTCCGGGGCCCGGCTTGCCTTTGGACGCGGGGATCACCCTGGACCTGATACGATTGCTGGCACCTGAAAAAAGCATCTTTGGTGTTTGCCTGGGTTGCCAGGCCATTGCTGAAGCTTATGGCGGCAGGCTGACCAATCTCAGGCAGGTATATCATGGTGTAGCCACAAGGATGACCGTTACCGACCAGGATGAACGATTGTTTGAAGGTGTCCCGGGGAATTTCACCGCAGGCCGGTATCATTCATGGGTCATCAGCGATGAGGACCTTCCGTCCGAACTGATCGTCACCGCTCGCGATGAGCAGGGGACGATTATGGCGCTGGCTCACAAAGAGTTTAACCTCAGGGGTGTCCAGTTTCATCCCGAATCGGTGCTGACCCGTTATGGCAAACAAATGATGATGAACTGGCTGGAAATATGATAAAATGGCCGTTATTCAGGAAAATGATGAATATACCATCTCAAGAGCAAGATAAACCATGAAAGAAATATTGCAAAAACTGACAGCCCATCTCACCCTCGAAAGGGAAGAGGCCAGGGCTGTTCTCCTCGATATAGGAACGGGTAAATATGGTGAATCGCAGATCGCCGCTTTTCTCACCGTATTTATGATGCGTCTCATCACTGTTGATGAGCTGGCAGGATTCAGAGATGCCCTCCTTGAATTATGTCTGTATACCGATTTATCCGATTTCAACACGATCGATTTATGTGGCACCGGTGGTGACGGGAAGAACACCTTTAACATATCCACCCTGTCGTCACTCGTGGTTGCCGGGGCAGGAGCCAGCGTGGCCAAACACGGCAACTATGGTGTGTCCTCAGCCTGCGGGTCGAGTAACGTGATGGAATATTTCGGTTATACCTTTACCAACGACAGGGATACCCTGCGCCGGCAGCTGGAGAAGGCCGGTATCTGTTTCCTTCATGCACCGTTGTTTCATCCGGCAATGAAAAATGTGGCACCTGTAAGGGGCACCCTGGGTGTGAAAACTTTCTTTAACATGCTCGGTCCGCTGGTCAACCCGTCGTTTCCGCCAAACCAGCTTACTGGTGTCTTCAGCCTCGAGACAGCCAGGTTGTACCACTACATGTTTCAACAGACAGATAAAAATTATGTGGTTTTGTATTCGCTTGACGGGTATGATGAGATTTCACTCACCGGCGATTTTAAGCTGATATCAAATAACGGGGAGAGTCTGCTGGCTCCCGAAGATATCGGTTTTGAGAAACGACTGCCTGAAGATCTTCACGGAGGAAACACGGTAGAAGAGTCGGCAGCCATTTTTCAACGCATTCTGAAGGGTGAAGGCTCCGGTGCCCAGAATGATGCGGTGATTGCAAACTCAGCGGTGGCCCTGCGATGCGTGTTCCCCGGCAAGTCAACAGAGGATTGCCTTGAAATGGCCCGCGGCTCACTCTTTGGAGGGAAAGCCATGGAAGTCCTGAAAACCTTAACTTCGTTGAACTGATATGACTATTCTCGAGAGAATAATTGCCGATAAGAGAGTTGAGGTGGCCTCAGCTAAATCGGCTGTGCCGCTAAAGGAACTGGAAAAAAGTCCTCTTTTTACGGCTGAAAGGCCCTCCTTCAGGCTGAATATAGGCCGGCCGGGGCCCTCGATCATTGCTGAATTTAAGAGGAAGAGCCCGTCTAAAGGCTTCATCAACGCAACGGCTAAACCGGACGTGATCGTTCCCGGGTACCAGGCTGCCGGTGCAGCTGCCATATCGGTGCTGACAGACCGGTATTTTAGCGGCAGCCTCGATGATCTGGTGACGGCTTTTAGTTGCAGCGGCCTGCCATTGCTTAGGAAGGACTTTGTCATTGACGAGTACCAGGTATTCGAAGCCCGTGCGTCCGGTGCATCGGCCATTTTGCTAATAGCGACGGCCATGGGGCAAGACGAACTAAACAGGATTTCTTCCAGAGCGTTATCACTGGAGCTGGATGTCCTTTTCGAAATTCATTCTGAAGCCGACTTGCAAAAGTGCCCGAAGAACATATCAATTATCGGTGTAAACAACCGTAACCTTGAGACCTTTGCCGTGAATACGGATGTGTCGATTCAATTACTGAAACAGATCCCCGATTCCTGTCTTAAAGTCTCCGAGAGCGGACTGGGTGATCCAGGGACAATAGCCTCGCTACTACGGGCCGGATTCGATGCTTTTTTGGTGGGAGAAACGTTTATGCGCAGTCCCGACCCGGGAAAGCAGGCGCACCGGTTTATAAGGGATATCAATGCCATAAAACCTGTCTGACAATGAAAATAAAAATTTGCGGTTTACGCGACAGACATAATATTCATGAGGTAGTTACGCTGAAACCGGATCTGATCGGTTTTATCTTTTACCCTGTATCACCCAGGTTTGCCGGAGATGTTCTAAAACCAGCCGATTTATCCGGTTTGCCAGCATCACCAAAAAAAGCCGGTGTGTTTGTGAATGCCGACCTGTACGATCTGAACGGCATCTTCTGGAAGTACAACCTCGATTATGTTCAGCTGCACGGGGATGAATCGCCGGCTTATTGCGAACAACTTTACAACTCAGGCATCCGGGTGATAAAAGCTTTCCGCATAGAAAAAGACTTTGATTTCAGCGGGCTGCAAGCATATATCCCCTATACAACGTATTTTCTTTTCGATGCTCCGACGGAAAAGTACGGTGGAAGTGGAAAGCGGTTCGACTGGAACACTCTGGCTTCATATAACCTGGGCCAGCCTTTCTTCCTGGGGGGCGGAATTGGCGCGGAGGATGCTGAAGAGATATTATCGCTGAGGCATGCTTCGCTGGCAGGAATCGATCTGAACAGTAAGTTCGAAACCGGGCCGGGCCTAAAGGATATGCAAAAACTGAAACGTTTCTTAACCAAATTAAAACACATTTAACTTCCATGAAAACATTTTTAGCCAGCAATGATGGGTACTTTGGGGAATATGGAGGCAGCTTCATCCCGGAGATGCTGAGACACAATGTTGAGGAACTGAGGTCGGTTTATTATGATATTATTATATCGGATGATTTTCAAAATCAGTTCAGGTCGTTGTTGAAAGATTACGCGGGCCGTCCTTCCCCGTTATATTTTGCCAGGCGGCTCAGTGAACATTTTGGTGCCAGAATTTTCCTTAAACGGGAAGACCTCAATCATACCGGTTCGCACAAAATAAACAATACGATTGGACAGATCCTTCTTGCCAGCCACATGGGTAAGCAGCGCATAATTGCAGAAACGGGTGCCGGTCAGCATGGTGTGGCCACAGCTACGGTATGTGCCATGCTCGGATTAGAGTGCGTGGTGTATATGGGCGAACTTGATATGCAACGGCAGGAGCCCAACGTACGGCGCATGGAAATGCTGGGAGCTACCGTGGTGCCGGCACTAAGTGGTAACAAAACACTCAAGGATGCCACCAACGAAGCGATGCGCGACTGGATCAGGAATCCGGAAGATACCTATTACCTTATCGGCTCTGTTGTCGGACCTCATCCCTATCCCGATATGGTTGCCAGGTTTCAGTCTGTTATCAGCGAAGAACTCATGACGCAGCTCGGGGAACATACAGGTCGTGATTTTCCCGGGTATATCCTTGCATGCGTTGGTGGAGGCAGCAATGCCGCGGGTATTTTTTACCACTATATCGATCGTCCCGGATGCCGTTTAGTGGGTGTCGAAGCTTCGGGGAAGGGTATTGGTACCGGCATGAGTGCTGCTACCATTGCTGAAGGCGATACGGGTATCCTGCATGGTAGCAAAACCCTTCTCATGCAGAGCGACGACGGGCAGGTGACAGAGCCTTATTCCATCTCGGCGGGTCTCGATTACCCGGGCGTTGGTCCCATGCACTCGTATCTTGCCCGTTCGGGGAAAGCCGATTACCTGAGTGTAACCGACCGACAGGCTCTTGAAGCCGCTTACCTTTTGACCAGAAAAGAAGGCATCATTCCTGCCCTGGAAAGTGCCCACGCCCTGGCAGCACTTAATGACCTGCCTTTTAAGAAGGATGATACGGTCGTGGTGTGCATATCCGGACGAGGTGACAAGGATATGAGTGCCTATGCCGACTTGTTAAACCTGAAATTATAGCATCATCATGAACAGGATAAATGAACTCTTCACCAGGAAAACAAACTCTATCCTTTCGGTTTATATGACCGCCGGTTTTCCCGACCTGGATGATACCACCAGTATCATTTGCGCGCTTCAAAAAAATGGTGCCGACATGATAGAGATCGGAATGCCCTTTTCCGACCCGGTGGCTGATGGCCCGGTTATTCAAAACAGCAGCCAGAAAGCCCTGAAAAACGGGATGAGCGTTAACCTCCTGTTCGAACAGCTGAAGACCATCAGGCTGAAAACCACCGTTCCCCTGCTGCTGATGGGGTATCTTAATCCTGTGTTTCACATGGGACTGGAAAATTTTCTCAAACGGTGCAGTGAGACAGGTATCGACGGACTGATCATTCCCGATCTGCCCATGGAATATTACCGGGATAATTACCTCGGACTTTTTCAAAAATTTAATCTCGCCAACATTCTGTTGATCACCCCGCAAACACCGGAGCAACGAATGAGGGAAATCGATGAGCTCACCAATGGCTTTATTTATATGGTGTCGTCATATTCCACAACCGGTGCCAGGGACAGTTTTAGTGAACAGCAGGAAACCTACTTCAGGCGTGTTGATGATCTGAACCTGAAATCACCACGGCTTATTGGCTTTGGCGTGGGTAACCGGAAAACATTCGATACTGCCTGCCAATATGCCAACGGAGCCATCGTGGGCAGCGCATTTATTAATGCAGTTGGTCAACCCGGAAGTATTGAAGAAAAAACAGCCGCTTTTATGCGTCAATGGCAATGATGCTTTTCTGTAAATTTCAAAAGAAATGATATCTTTGAGCTTACAGGCTTGAGGCCTTGCCTTTGAACAGACGTCTGGCGCCCGAATAGCCTGGTAACTTTATGTATCATTTTATTTGAGAAGCCCCATGAGATTTATCTACCCTGCATTCATTGCTGCTTTCTTCCTGCTGTCCTGTAACAGGCAACCACGCCAAAACGACAGTCTTCCGGGGAAAGAAGACTATACCATTATGCATTTTATTGTTGAGCGGACACGGACCGATACCGTGAAGAAATACATGGATTATTTCATTGCTGAGCATCACCTGAGAACAGGTTTTTCAGGACTTGCCGATGGCGAATATTCCGCGGTATCCCCATCAGACGATTTTCACTACACGCATTCCATACAGCTCGTGGTTAAAAATGGTGAACTTGTGAGTGTTCATTATGACGAAAATGGCGAGGACGGGCACAGTAAGAAAGACGATGAAGACTACAATGCAGAGATGAAAGCAAGTGGAGGTTCATGCCCGAAGGAATCATACCCTTTTTATGAGGATGAATTGTTGCGGAAACAGGATCTTCTTGAGGTTGACGGCCTTAGCGGATCAACCTACAGCCTTTACAGGATGCAGCTCGTCGGGATTAGGGCACTTAACAGGACTAATTTGATAAACAATAAAGAAGAATAATTTTATTTATACATTACCAACTAAATAATTACCGGACGACATGACTAAAAAACTCTTTCTTTTTTGTCTGGCCCTGGCAACGGCCCTTTCTCTGCAGGCTCAGACATACAGATATCTCAAAGTTCTTACGCTTAAAAGTTCAAACCATAAGTGGCAGGAGTTGGAATGGTTCAGTGAAGGAACGGCTTATCCACAGCCCAAGATGACTTCTGCAAACAGTAATGGCATGCGGGCTTACGGCGATAGTGGTGCTGGTGAGGCATGGCAGCCTTATGACGGCGATCCTGCCACCCATGCATGGATCGGAGAAATAAATCCGCCACAGACACATTCACTAATTCTGGACCTGGGTGAGAGCAACGGGATCCGTCCTGACAGCCTTAGAATAACCAAGCCATCCTACAGCCTGGTTTATGATTTCCAGGTCTGGGCATCCAACGATGAGAATTTATGGGCACTCCTGCTCGATGCGAGGGACCTCGCAAGCGACGGACATTCACAAATGACGTTCCCTCTTGCAGAGATTCCGGATACAGCCAGGCCCTCGTCTCCGCAAAACCTGGTGCTCCACAGGGCAACACTTACTTCGCTAAATATTGGATGGGATGTTTCCACCGATGACCGCGAACTCGATCACTACGTTGTCTATCTCGACGATACGGCTGTTGACAGTACTTCCGAAAATAACCGACTGATCACCGGACTTGATACTGCAACCGTCTATTCATGCTTTGTGGTTGCTGTTGACAACGCAGGTAACCGCTCGGAAAAAAGTGAAGTCATGGATTTTTCAACGAAGGAAGTCGACCTGCTGCCACCTTCCGACCCGGCCGGTCTAACCCTGGAGGAAAGCCGCTACGACCTGTTGCAAATGTCATGGTCCCCTTCAACCGATAATGATGAACTCTCAGGGTATATTGTGTATATGAATAATCAGATTGTGGGCGCAACTTCCGACACGGTGTTTGCCGTACCGGGACTTATTCCGCAATCAAGCTTTGACTTCAAAGTTTATGCAAAAGATCTGTCAGGTAACCTATCTGAAGGTTATGCTTCAGGCAGTTTTGCCACCACCGGCGATGTACCCGGCAAAATGCTGATTGGTACGAATTTCTGGAATATCTCCTGGGGTGGATCAGGTAATGATCCTTTCATAAACGGCTATCAGAATGTAACCGGCGATAATCCATGGAAGCCGGTGTTTCTCGATGATGTTTCCTTCTATTCCCATTACCGGTTTATGGACTGGCTGGAAATCAATA
>DASQZK010000271.1:0-5084 GCA_035638735.1 Bacteroidales bacterium | reverse complement strand
AGGGAATATAGGGAATGGTTGGGTCTATTCCAAACAGATATGTACTATTCCTAAATAATGTTAAAGGAAGAACAATAAAAAGTCTGGTATGTAATGATATAAACATAGTAAGGTTTTGTTGTTTAAATGAAAAAGCAGTTGGAGGTAGATATTATGAAAAGCATTAAAATAATGATAGTAGTATGGCTCATGTTTTCGCCCTTTGCCAGCGCACAGATGAGGCATCATGGCATGTTGCAGGATTCGGCAGGATTTGGTCCTATGCCCGGTTGCATGATGGGGAAGACAGGTCCCCGTATGATGGATAATTCATACATGGGCATGATGCACAGGAATATGATGAGCAATATGTCAGGCGGTTTTCATCAAGGCATGACGGCAAATATGATGCCCATGCAAAAGTATATGATGATGGTTAACATGATGCCGGCCATGCAGCAAAAATTTTCTCTCACTGATGACCAGGTTTCTAAGCTTATTGACATGCGTACTGATTTTAAAAAGAAGCAGGTCGATTACCAGGCAAGCCTTGCAAAGGAGCGGATGAAACTAAGCGCACTGTTGAAGGAAAATGGCTCTCCCGGAGATATCCACGAACATCTTCAGAAATGTTCCGGTATCAGGACCGATATGCAGGTCGCTGCTTATGAAACGTACATGAACATGAAAGGTGTATTAAATAATGATCAGAAGGAACAGCTCAAGGGTATGATGATGAACAGTCGATCGGGCAATTCAAGTATGAAGAGTTGGTAGGCTTTAAAGACAATCTACACCTGCTCCTTTTTATCATCTCTCATAAAAAGACGAATTATCATGAAAAAGTCAGTTTTATGTATTCCCTTTATTTTTTCTTTCATCTTGTTTACCGGAGGATGCAGTTATAAGAATGATGCTTCATCCAACATAAACCTCATTCAGAACCAGGCACAGAAGGAAGAAGCGTACAACCAGATACTTCAAAACGAAAACCTGTTCAACGATTTTATGCAGCAAATGGCCGGTCGCCCCAGGAGTATGGAATGGATGATGCAGGATCCTTCGGTGATGAATCGTATGTTTACTACTGAGAATTTTAGCTATATGATGAACCATAACCCGGAATTACATCAGCAGATGATGACCAACATGATGTATATGTTTCAAAATGATTCATCGTATTATCAGCAGTGGAATAGTATGATGCAAAACCAACATAATATGGGAGGTATGATGATGCATTGATGACATCATTTTTATTTGTTTTCCAGGAAAAAAAAGATGAAATTTACCCGTGTCGGTACCGTGATCCGCCGGCAACATGAGTGTAATGTGTTTAATACCTGTTAAATAGGCTTGGGTCATAAACAATGCCTTAAACGCGTTGTTTCTTTTTCAAACTACAAAAACCAATTACCATGAAAAGAAGACATTTCCTGAGATATAGCCTTGCCGGGGCGGCTATGTTGTCATCATTTCCTTATCATCTTTATGCGGGAACAAAGCGGAAGTATGTAACCGATACGGTTATGCTTGGTGATACCGGCATTGAGATGTCGAGGATGGCCATGGGCACAGGGACGAATGGTTATTCCGGCAGCTCTAATCAAACGCGCCGGTTAGGTATAAAAGGACTTTCCGATCTTTTGCAGGCCGGATATGATGACGGCATAAATTTCTGGGATTCGGCCGACCAGTACGGATCACATCCCCACATGAAGGAAGCGCTTAAAAAAGTGCCGAGGGAAAAGGTGGTTATCCTCACTAAAAGCCATGCAAGTACTTATGATGAGATGAACGCCGACCTGGAGCGGTTCCGGAAAGAAATAGGTACCGATTACATCGATATCGTCCTTCTTCACGCAATCACTGACCCAAACTGGAACAAAAAACGCCGTGGAGCTATGGATGCCCTCGATGATGCCCGTAACAAAGGTCTTGTCAGGGCCCAGGGCATTTCCTGCCATTCACTCGGTGCCCTTGAAACCGCTGCCGACGAACCCTGGGTTCAGGTGGACCTCGCGCGTTTTAACCCGGCCGGTGTTGCCATGGATTCAGATGTGGACACCGTCAGGAAAGTCCTTGAACGAATGAAGAAAAACGGGAAAGGCATTGTTGGGATGAAGGTTTACGGTGCCGGAAAACTGGTTAACCGCAAAGATGAATGCCTCGAATTCCAGGCCGCACATGAATTCATGGATTCTTTTACCCTTGGCATTGAGAATTACGACCAACTGAAAGACATTGAAAAGCGGTACCCTGAATCCAGCGTACGCGGATAATCCATTTTTTTCACTGAAGATCCACGTTGAAATTGGCATACAGATCCTGATCGTCATCATCGGGATCCGTATTCTCTTGTGAATTTAATTGAAATAAGTGATTATTTAATTCTGAGAAATTCCGACTTCCAACAACCTCATCAGCAATAGCCCGGGAAAAGTTTGTTGAATTTATTTTTCCGGCGATATCTTTTTAAAATGAATTGTAAATTTGGCACTTTTTAAACCGGTTATTCATCCCGACCTTGCACGGCATAAACCATGATATGACTATACCATTCAAAAGGCTCCTTTTACTTTTCATCGTGCTGGCTGTTTTGCCCGGATTCCAACACCTGAAAGCCGGGGACAACCCTGCACCTGCCGACAGTTCAGGCCTTTTTACTCATGCGCGTATCTTTTCGTATTATCAGTGGGGGCGGGTGTTACAGACCAATGATTTTGTCAGAGGCAAAAACCTCGTTCACGATCCTATTGACGATTACCGGGCACTTTCGGTCCATCTGCTGAAGCAAACCACCGGGCAGAAGACCTGGCAAAAGGTTTATAACTACCCTTCCTTCGGAGCCGGTGTTTATGCGGTCCGTTTTCCGGGAACTCCGGAACTGGGGAAGCCATTTGCGGTATATGGCCTGTTCACGGCTCCTTTTAAGCGGTGGCAAAATCTCAGTTTTGACTATAACCTGGGGTTTGGCTTTACCATGAACTGGGAATCATTCGAGGTCTCTCACAATAGCTACAACATAGCCCTGGGTGCTGAACAGAGTGTCTATATTGACCTGGGTCTCGAAATGAATTATCGCCTGCAAAACGGGCTATGTCTCGGGGTGGGAGGCAGCTTTACCCATTTTTCGAACGGGGCGTTGAAAAAGCCCAACTATGGAATTAACATTGCCGGCCCCCGGATTAAACTGGGATATGATTTCAACGATCAGCTACCACAGACAGGCTGGAATGAAGTTCCGCCTTACACGAAAAGGAACGAATACCTCGTTTCATTTTTTACAGGTACAAAGAATGTTTTGTATGATGGCCCAGGCGTAGATTCGGTCACGATGTTCAAAGGTGTGTACTATCCCGTTTACGGCATTTCACTCGGGTATAACAGACAGGTCAGCTATAAATCGAAACTTGGTTTTGGCATGGCCTTCGATTATTTCGGCGCTGCCAATTCAAGTATTACCCTGCAGAACGGGAACCTTGAAGATCACGACGCATCCTTGCGTGACGGTTTTGAGATTAGTGTTTTCCCGTCGTATGAATTGGTCATTGACCGGCTGTCACTCATTCTTCAGTACGGATTTTTTCTTCACCGGCAATCGTATGAAGGTCTTACGCCATCGACGTATCAGCGTATAGGCATTAAATACCATGTCTTTAAAAATATTTTCGCCGGTTTGAATCTCCATGCCTATAATAATTACATTTCCGATTATATTGAATGGAATATTGGTTACCGCTTAGTGAAATGAACGTTTCCGGAAACGATCATCCCATTTCCTAAATCTTTCCTATCTTTGCCATCCGGCAATGGGGTCTGCCTTTAACCGTCCATACCGACTGATGACTCCTGTAAACAACGTGTTACTAAACTGATACTTATATGTTCAAAGTAATTCTTGCAGTTGGTACAGGAGGTTTTATAGGTAGTGTCGGACGGTTTTATATCTCGAAATACTTCCAGGTCCTGTCGGGCTCATCCTTTCCTCTCGGTACCTTTGTGGTAAATGTTATTGGTTGTTTTATGATAGGCCTGTTTTACGGGTTGTTCATGAAATATTCCGATCTCTCGCCCGCCTGGCGACTTTTCCTTACCACCGGATTTTGCGGAGGCTTCACCACCTTCTCCACGTTCTCTTACGAAAATATTGCGCTACTCAGGGATGGACAGTACGTCTTCTTTTTTAGCTATACAAGTGCAAGTCTGCTCATTGGCCTTCTTTTTACATTTGTCGGACTTATGCTGTCAAAAATGATCTGAATACGTTAAATTCACTTTCATAAACGACTACAATTTCCATTCAGGACCAGGACGAAAAATTATACTATTATGAAATCAGACCAACCATACAGCCGGCTCAGGATCTATATCAGTTCAACCGATAAATTTAAGTACTCACCTCTTTATGAAGTCCTGGTTTATATGGCTAAAAGATACAACATTGCCGGGGCTACCGTTTTGCGGGGTGTCATGGGGTTTGGCTCCAGCAGCGAAATCCATTCCACAAAATTCTGGGAACTTACCGAAAAACTACCCATGATTGTCGAAGTGGCCGATACACCCGATAAGGTCAATGATTATATCAAGGTCATTGTTCCGATTCTTGAAAAAGTGCGATACGGCAGCCTGGTAACCCGGGAAGAGGTTTCCTTGGTTCTTAATAAGAAGGGGAGGGGGAAGTGAGCTTAGAACATTCCGGGAATGAGTAGGTTTTACACTGAAGTGTAAAATATTTACACAATCTTTTTTTGCGAAGTTATACAACCTGGACTATCCCGCTCTACCCCTCCCCGTTCTTCCCTTCTCGCTGCCCCCTAAAATGCTATGAATCTGTCATTTCGAAGCCCAAACCCTGGCCAGGCAGAGTCATAAAGCTGAGTTGACAAGTTGCATATTCACAGCACATTATCGATACTCGTCATTGGTATGTGGGCTGGCTTCCCCTTCCAGGGGACCAAGGGGTAGCGAAGGATAGCTTAGGTTGTTTGAATTACAAGTTGCACATTCACAGCATGTTACCGATACTTGTCATTGGTAAGGAGAGAAACGACTGAGAAATCTCCCCTGGAGCATCCACCATTTCCGATAAATGGAACAGATCC
>DASQZK010000270.1:0-2220 GCA_035638735.1 Bacteroidales bacterium | reverse complement strand
AATCCAGAATTTGCAAAGGCCTGTGAAAATGCCGGGCTTGTTTTTATTGGTCCTACATCCGAGGTTATTACAAACCTGGGCAACAAGGTTATAGCCCGGGAAATCATGGCAGCAGCAAATATTCCTATGGTTCCCGGCACTTCCAACCTGTCACCTGGTGACGAAGGTTTGCAGGAGGCCCTTGCCTTTGCTTCTGAATACGGCTATCCCATTATGCTCAAGGCCACTGCCGGAGGCGGGGGACGGGGTATCCGCCGTATTGATAATGACAGCCAAATGCGAGAAGAGCTTCCCATGGCCCGCACCGAGGCCAAAGCTGCCTTCGACAACGATAATGTCTACCTGGAGAAAGTCGTTATTAATCCAAAGCATGTTGAGGTCCAGATCATCGCTGACTCCTTTGGTGAAGTTGTTCATTTAGGTACAAGGGACTGTTCAATTCAACGCCGAAACCAGAAACTGGTTGAAATTGCGCCCTCTTTAATTCAGGACCAGTCTATTATTGAATCAATCTGTGAAACTGCCGTCAAGGCTGCTCAGGCATCAAATTATACCAATGCCGGGACGGTCGAGTTCCTGGTTGACAAGGATATGAAATATTATTTCATGGAGATCAATACCAGGATTCAGGTTGAGCATACTGTTACTGAAATGGTAACAGGTATTGACATAGTTCGGACGCAGATCAAGCTGGCCTTTGGCAAAAAACTGCTCTTCAAACAGGAGGAAGTGAAGATCAGAGGGCATGCCATCGAAATGCGCATCAACGCAGAGGATCCCAAAAACAATTTCATGCCTGAGGGCGGCAAAACCGTTGACATCTACCGTTCACCGGGCGGTTACGGTGTTCGGCTTGATGGTTTTGTCTACCAGGGCTACACTATTCCCGAAGTCTACGACTCTCTGCTTGTCAAACTCACAGTCCATGGTTACACTTGGAACGAGACCGTGGACAGGCTGAGGCGCTGTCTCAAAAACTTTGTCATCATCGGCCCCAAAACCACCATTCCTTTTTATCTCGAACTTGTCGACGACGCTGATTTCCAGAAGGGTGATTTTGACACTTCATATCTGGAGATGCATGCACATCTCTTGGATTATGAGGAACAAAATACCGAGATAAATAAACTGGCAAAACTGATTGCCGAGATCCACTACAACGAAGAAAATACCTACGCTGTCTAATTACGTAATACTCAATAATAAGGTACGGTCATGAAAAGAATTGTTCATGGGATGCATTACAAGGAAGCGCTGCAGATCCTGCGGCAGGCCGACGGCTACTATTTGACCAATACGGCCCGAGATCTGTCCCAGTCTGATTTTAAAAATAGAATCCTGCTGCACACAGATCTTTTAGCGGCTGAATCAAGGGAAAATGCGAATTATTTTTCATTGGAAATTACCGGTGGCGCTTCTGTCCATGTTGATATTTTGCGAAAACAGGTTGATCCCTTTCTGAAACTTGAACTATTGCGCGAAAAGATGCCCAATACCATGTTTCAGACTCTCTGCCGCGGGGTTAATCTTTTCGGCTACAGGCCATACCCACAGAATGTTATCAGGTTTGCCGTACGGGAATTTGCAAAATATGTTGATGTCTGGCGAGTTTTTGATTTCATGAACCATATCCCTAATATGCAGGCGGTTTTTGAGGAAGTTCAGCTGGCTGAAAAGATTCTGGAGCCATCCATCTGTTTCTCAACCGGACCTGAGCACAGCGACGAGTTTTATGTGGGAAAAGTTCAGGAAATTCTTGCTGTGACTGGCGAAGACATCATTCTCTGCATTAAAAACCATGGTGGCCTCGGCACTCCGAAACGTATCGGTGAACTGGTTGCCGCCATCAAACATAAATATCCAGAGCTGGTCATCCATTACCATGGCCATAATACCGACGGCAATGATATTGGCAGGATTACTGCCGCAGTTCTCAATGGGGCAACCATTGTTGATGCATCAGATCATGCTTTTACTGGATATTACGGACCACCTCCCCTGCTGAGCGTTATTCATACCCTCAAGGATTACGGCAAGGAAGCAATAGACCTTAATGAAGACGCGGTGATTGAGAGCTCTGAAGTACTGCGAAACGAACGTGATCATTATGAATACTTTGAATCTCAGTTTAAAGGTTTCTCACCTACGGTTCAGATACACAAGCTTCCCGGTGGTGCTATGGGGAGCAGTTTTGAACAGGCTGTAAAAGGCAGATTCCTT
>DASQZK010000269.1:0-2337 GCA_035638735.1 Bacteroidales bacterium | reverse complement strand
AAAGGATATAAACGGGTTTTTCCAACAATAGGTGAAAATTTAAGAGATGATTGAAGTGACATAACAAAAATTATAACGGAAAGAAAATGAGGACCATATATACAGCATTTCAATTTGTCTTCGAACGACGTTTTTATCGTCTTATTGGAGCCATTAGCTTTGTTCTATTCTTTATTGCCTATCTGTTCATTTTGCCGGCTACCTATACCGGCGGACACATTGGCCTGATCTCCCTGCATTATCTCACATGGAGCGATGCCGTGATCGCATTTGTTCTTTCATTGCTGATGGGTATGCTCCTCCCGTTTATCATTTTTTCATACCGGATGGGCGGGGGGACACGCAAGACCTCCACCGCCGGGGGATTGCTTGCCAGCCTGGTCACGCCTTTCCTATGTTGCACACCCGTAATCCCCTCTATCATGGCTGTTGTTGCCGGGATATTACCGATTATACCTGGTACTTCCGGCATCTACGTGCAGGCCTTTATTGCTACTCATGAGTTGGAAATTTATCTTTTTGCCATTTTGCTTTTGATTCTGGCATTTTATCAGAACGCCAGGCAGGTTCTGTCATGTCCCGGGTGCCGGTAACGTGCACTTGATAGTAGAAAAAATGCTGATTTATTGGCGATAAACGGCAATGGAAATTTTAACTGTTGAATGTTAAATATTTAATTGAATCCCTGGGAGGAATTTTTGAAGCCGCAGATTTACATAGATATAATGTGTAGATCTATAGAAAATGTACTTTGATGAAGGCTGGCCCGATGAAATACATATCGCGATTGGCATCGGTTTTCAGGCTTACATCGTGAATCGTGGCCTCCTTGCTTGAAGTTAACGGTGCAGTGCCTGAAACCGCGTTCCAATGAATTTATCAATGGGCCATAAGGAGAAACTCGAAAATGACGACGTCCTGGAATCCGTGAATCAGCCAGGCCCATGCAAAACCGCGTGTCTCAATCATACTTTTGCCCCACAAGTATCCTGCGAAGCCTGCCAGAAGAACACCGGAAGGGCCGGACGGATGTCCGAACCAATGCGCAAGGCCAAACAGCAAGGAGGTCATTAGCAATGCCTGTGTTGTTCCTGTTGCCGGCAATAGCCGGGAGAGGATTACTGCCCGGAACCTGAACTCTTCCTGTGCAGCATTAATTGCAGCAAAAGCAAGGGCAAGAGGCAATCCCTGCAAAGCACGGCCAAACATATTTATGTCGGGGTGGACTGTTAAGAAAAGCTGGATAGAAAGGCCGCCGGCGAGGAAGAATATCAGAAATGGTCCGAACCATGACCAGCGGACAGATGGCAGCCATTTTGGCATCCGGCTTCGTGCTTTCATATTTCCTTTGGCAAGGAAAACATCGCGATGAGTCAGCCCGCTTCCAATGAGTGTGAGAGCAAGGAGCGCACATGGGATAAGATTCATAAATGCGTTTACGAACATCCGTGCTTGCCATCCGGACGGCTCCACGAACGGTGCGATGAGATCGACAATGAGTGCGCCTGTAAAAAATGCTCTTAAGGCGAGAAAGTATCCGCGCAGGGGACGCCATGTGGTTATTGCATAAGCAAGGGCAAACAACAACGACAGAATAGCTAAGTCAATGATCGCAACCCAAATCGATGGTTCTTTGTTGAACACCACTTGATAAAAGATCCCACCAGCATCGCTCGCAGGCAAGATGGCTAACCATGCCATTACCACCTGCGATCTGGTCGTGACACTTTTTTGTTTGGATATTACTTCCATATAAACCTCCTCAGCATAAAGACAGACACAAAAGGTATGGCTATTTCTTTGATTCACTCTTTAATGAATAGGACATGCAGCATCTGCTGTATCAAAATATTTATAATTAATAGTTGACAGGTTCGAGAGAGAACAAAAATTTTAGCTATCGAACAATTAATTTACGAGGAGAGGTATTGTAAAGTTGCAAATGGTAAGCAGATGTAGTATTCCCAATTAGGTGTTATCGAAGGACTGTACCGATTTTCGAATCGTAAGTATTCTGTAAACGAAGAGAAATCCCACTCAAATGAATCTTTTACAGTTCGTAGCTATGTGTGAGAAGAATCAGAACGTAGTAGACCCCTCAGGTCACCTGAAATGATTAAGTAACGTGAATTCGACATAAGTAAATTATGGAACAATAGTTCCAAATATAACGATGACGATGGACGATAGATCGTAGACGGTAGTTGTCCGGATGCTATGATCTCTTTTAAAAGATAAATGAGAACGGAAGCTTGGGTTAGAAACTAATTTATCATTACGGTCCATATCGGCTACCGTCCACGGTCAATCGTCTACCGACTAAATCCTAATTGTTTA
>DASQZK010000268.1:0-4026 GCA_035638735.1 Bacteroidales bacterium | reverse complement strand
GGAAGATAAGGCAAGGGCTATAGCTGCTTCTGAAAAACTGCATTGCCGCATTTCGTTTACCGAGGAATTTCCGGCAACCATAAACCACGATGAGGGTGTGGATATCCTCGAACAGGCCGCGCTTGACGGCGGACTCATGATGAGACACCTGCCCGAAGCCTTCCGTTGGTCGGAAGATTTCGGCCATTACCTCAGGCATTGTGATGGAGCCTATTTCGGACTCGGCGCCGGCGAAGACACACCTCAGCTCCATAACCCGGAATATGACTTCCCCGACCAGATAATCTCTGCCGGTATAAAAATGTTTTACGCCATCTATGAACATATTTTGAAGTCCTGACGTACATACTTAATATTTATATTAATCGTGGTTAAAAATAAACATTCCTTATAGATGAGTTCTTCTGTCCTCGAAATCAACCGCGCAGCACTTGAAAACAATATACGTTTCATCCGCCAGATGATCGGTGATGATGTCATCATCTCGGTAGTCGTCAAAGGAAATGCCTATGGTCACGGGCTGGGAACAGTCATTCCTGTTTTTGAAGAAGCCGGAATAAATCATTTCTCTGTTTTCAGCTCCGGCGGTGCCAAACGTGCCTTCAGGGTAAAAAATGAAAACACGCATATCATGATCATGGGATATGTCGATCCCGATCATCTCGAATGGGTCATCCGGCACCATATCAGCTTTTTTGTCTTCGACATCCAGGTTCTCCGACAAGCCATATTAACAGCCCGCAAACTGGATATCCCGGCCTGCATTCACCTCGAAATAGAAACCGGCCTGCACCGTACCGGTTTGGACAAAAAAGACCTCGAACTGGCTGCAGATGTCATTAACGATAATGCCGGATATCTTGAGATCACCGGGGTTGCAACCCACCTGGCAGGGGCGGAAAGCATCGCAAACCATGTCAGGATCATGCAGCAGTTTAAATTGTATGAAAAGAGACTGAAGTGGTTGAACAAGAAAGGCATCGTTCCTAAATGGCGCCATACAGCCAGTTCTGCTGCTGCCGTATCGTACCCCAGGAGCAGGATGGACCTGGTACGAATCGGTATCATGTCTTATGGGTTCTGGCCCACCCGCGAAACTTTTCTCCAATATATTCACAACCAGGAAGATAAAACCGACCCGCTTCAGCGGGCAATAAGCTGGAAAAGTACAATCATGTCCGTGAAAAACGTGGCCGAAGGTGAATTCGTCGGCTACGGTTTTGGATTCCAGGCGCAGCAGGATATGCAGATCGCTGTTGTACCTGTTGGCTATTCCAACGGCTATAGCCGCATGCTGAGTAACAACGGCCACATCCTCGTTAAAGGCCAGCGTGCCGACGTAATCGGTTCAGTGAATATGAACATGATCCTGATCAATACAACCCATATCGAAAATGTTGAGACCGGCGACGAAGTGGTACTGCTGGGCTCACAAGGCGATTATGAAATATCAGTGGCATCCTTTGCCGATATGAATAACAGCATGAACTACGAACTACTGGCCCGCTTGCCGGAACGAATCGAAAGAAAAATTATCTGATGCGGCAGATCTAAACCATATTATTTGACGTAAAGGATCGACAGGCTGACCTTTTACACTAGTTTTATCTTCTTCATTTTACAAATTCCATAAAAACCATGCTGGAATTTTGCGAATCGTTCGAATTATTAGCATCTGATTCACAATGCGATATAGCCTGAAAAAAACTAATGGCCGCGACCTTTTGCCGGACTCTGCGAAACACCTAAATTCCTGCGATTTAGAGTTTGCGTATTTTGCATAAATATGCTAAATTTGATGTCCCAAATTTCAAAACATGAGAATGTTGAAGAACAACCCTTTCGCAATTATTGCATTATACCTCCTTTTTGCAAGTTTTCCCATAACCGCTATCGGTCAGATACGCGGTTTCAATCCTGAAGACACCTCTGAAAGAACACATTCTGACGATGCAGTCATCAAAGCACCTGTAAGATCGAAAAATGCGTCCAGCAATACAGTAGGAAACGTTTTCATTAATGATGCCTGGAAAAACGCCGATATAATCTTAAACGGCAGCAATGAAGTGATCACTGACATTCCGGTGAAGATTGATGCACACAAAAACCAGGTCGAAATACAACACGACGGACTGGTTAAAACCCTGGAGGCTGATAATATCAAAAGCATTGTGTTCGATAATGAAAAAACCACTTTTATCACCAACATACTCCTGGCCAAAAACAGCCCTGATGGTTTTTACCGCCTGATCTACAACCAGCATTCATCGTTGCTTTGCTATTATTATTCTGAAATCAGGCAATCAAATTATAACCGCGCGATGGACATCGGTGAACGGCAGGATGCTGTGGTTGTTGTCTCGGACTATTATCTTCTGGTTCATGGCAAGCTGATTAAACTGGAAAGCAACCGGAGGAAAATGGCCAGGCAGTTTGGTTATAACGACAAGATCTATAATTACATCCTCAGCGAAAAGATCCATCCCAAAAATGAATTCGACCTCGTTAAATTCGTTACCTTCTGCGATTCATTGAACGACAACAGCTGAAAATTAAACCTTCACAGGATTAAGCGAAAACAGCACTGTCATTCGGGAAATTGACCTGTATCGGATATTTCCCTAATTTGCCGGTAAAAACAAACCTAATAGAAACCGGCATGAAAACAACTTACCTTTTCCATTGTCTTCTCATGGTACTCTTTCTGGCTTCCTGCACCACGGCCTCACACAACGGCACCTCTGCAGATGACCTAAAGCAAATAGATCTTGACTTTTCAGAATATTCCATATCCCACGGGATGAATGCGGCTTTCCTGGCGTATGCCGACTCGTCAGCCATACTATTGCGACCGGGCATGCCCCCTGTTGAAGGCGTTCAGTCTGTCGCCTTGTTGTTAAGACAGACCGACGACTCCCGTTTTAACCTGAGCTGGCAACCAACCGGCGCCGGCATTGCCCAATCGGGCGATTTAGGATATACCTATGGCATTTACACGTGGGCCGGACGGGGTGAACGAACCAAAGGCACTTATGTCACTATCTGGCAACGCAATCGTGAAGGAGAATGGAAGTTCGTTCTCGATACGGGTAATGCAGGACTTGGCGAAGAGAATTAAGCAAAAACGTCAGGGCATCCTCTCTTCGTGCACAACCTTACCATCAACATCGTAATGTGTAAACACAATAAACGGCTTATCATTTTCACGGTCAACTTTCACACCGATAAAGCCTCCTTTTACACGCAGGAACCGATGCTCGGGTCTAACATCATCCGGCTGCCAGCCCTGGGCATGTGAATCGCTCGCCGGCCCCTGTGAAAACTCCGTCAGCCCTGTTTTGTCATCCACGGAAACGTACTGCCAGTGACGATCTCCGTTTATAACATACATATTGTCCACTGATGCAAGGAAATGACGCACCCACTCGCCTTCGGTCTGGAAAGCTTTATTCGCATAATTATCATTTTTCCCTTTTGCCCTGTCGGGACCAACAATGGGCGTCTCAGAAAAGAGTATTTTAAACGTGGCATCGGAAGCCTTGACGGTTCTTACCAGCCAGTCTTTTTGTTCTTTACCCCAGATCGTTTTACCGGGACCGTCGGGCATGGTATTCGGGCTACGGTACTCACGGCCTTCAACGAGCCAGATCTGCAAGTCCTTACCCCAGCGTACCGTTCGGTAAGGTTTACCCTTCAGGGGAACATGGCGGTTCCATATGCCGAGGGCTTCATCAAAGGTGAGATAACCCAGTGGTTCGATCCCCGGCCAGGCATCGTCACGCAGCATATCATGATCGTCTTTTTCTATGTAAAACGGAACCTTTGATGAGAAATCCACGATAGAGGGCCACGCGTTCATGGCAGACCATTTATGCCTGGCTTTCTCTTTATTGTCGGCAATAGGTCCGGGCTTATCATAATAAACATAATCACCGGTTTGAACATAAAAATCGGGATGAAGCTTTAACATACTGTCATAAATGCGAAAGCCTCTCTCGGGGTCATCAAAATCCCAAAAATACTGGC
>DASQZK010000267.1:0-5253 GCA_035638735.1 Bacteroidales bacterium | reverse complement strand
GAGCCCAGGTTCGGCCTCAATTACATGATAGACGATAATAACTCACTAAAAGCCTCCTACGCCCGAACACGCCAGTACATTCAACTGGCCCAGAACTCTGTGGCCGGAACACCTCTGGCGGTATGGTTTACATCCAGTCCTAATGTTAAGCCCCAGATCTCCGACCAGGTTTCTACAGGCTATTTTCGCGACTTTCGCGAACATACCGTTGAAACATCTGTGGAAGTGTATTATAAATGGATGCAAAATACAATCGATTTCAGGGATCATGCCCAATTGCTTCTTAATCCCAAACTGGAAGGTGAACTTCGCATTGGCAGGGCATGGGCTTATGGAGCCGAGTTTTTAGTCAGATTGAATGAGAAAAAGCTGAATGGCTGGATCAGCTATACCTACTCGCGGTCTATGAGAGAAATACCGGCAATTAATGATGGTCAACCATACAGTGCTCCTTATGATAAACCTCATGACATCTCCGTTGTACTGAATTATAATGTCACCGGCCAACTGTCGGCAGGAGCAAACTGGATCTATACAACCGGACTGCCTTATACATTCCCGGTGGCACGGTATGAGATACTCGGGAAAATACTTCCGCTTTATTCCAGGAGAAACGCTTACCGTTTCGATAATTACCACAGGCTCGATCTCTCACTAACCTTTAGAAGTAAGGAAAAGCCTGGCCGCACATGGCATTCTGAGTGGAACCTCTCTGTGTATAACGCCTATGGACGTAAAAATACCTGGGCCATAAACTTCGTTCAGGATGACATGTACCCCGATGTTACTTATGCTGAAAAGACCTATTTGTTTTCGATAGTACCGGCTATTACCTATAATTTTAAATTCTGAAACGATGAAGAGGTATACAGGGATAATGATGGTTGCTATAACGTTGATCTTTTCATCGTGTACCGAGCGCATTCATGATATAAACCTCGATAGCACCTTTACACACCTGGTGGTTTATGGTGAAATAACCACTGAATCTAAAACCCAGTGGGTCAGGCTGAGTACAACGGCCAACTACTTTTCAAATGTTGCTCTGCCTGTTGTTTCCGGAGCCGTAATACATGTTTACGATGGTACCGATTCGGTTAAAATGGTTGAGAATGACAGCATAAAGGGCCTGTATCAAACGTACTCCGGTTACCGGGGTGTACCCGGAAAAACATACAAACTGTTCATCAACAATGTTGATGTCAACAATGATGGTAATCGTGAATCGTATACCGCTGAATCCTTTCTTCCACCTGAAAATCCTGTTGACAGTATTACCCTGCAATACACGTCAAACTTGTTCGGATCAGGATGGAATGTCAACGTTTGGGCCCTTGATGATGCCGATATGAAAAACTATTATGCCTTCAAATCGTATAAAAACGGCGTACTTCTTACTGATACCCTTACTGAATATATTGTACAGAATGATGATCTGTTCAACGGGAGTTATACAAACGGCATCACAGCTCAGTATCTGAGTGATAGCAACGGGACTGAAAAAGCCGTTCCCGGAGATACAATAACCTTCGAGCTTGACGGTATTACTGCTGAATACTACCGGTTTATCCAGGAAGCACAGTCCGAATCGTTCGGAAATAATCCGATTTTCTCGGGACCACCCGCCAATATTGTTGGAAATATAAGTAACGGAGCACTCGGCTTCTTCACTGCATACTCAATTTCCCGGGCCAGCAAGGTCGTACCAGATTATTCATCAGCCAATTAATTTGTTTTGTCAAATTTAATGTTCCCCGTTTAGTCGTTTTCCGTACTTTTGTTTATCTGGTCTAATTAAATATAACTATTATGAAAGCACTGAAAATTAGTGGATTTGTCGTCCTGGGTCTGGCGCTTATCTTCTTCATAGGAGCATTGATTGTTCCGGAGAATATGTATTTTGAACAATCGAAAGTAATCCCTGCCGATCCGGTAGCTGCTTATACCCAGGTAAATGATCTTCATAACTGGGAAAACTGGTCACCGTGGGCCGAGATGGACCCGGAGATGAAAGTGGTATATGACGGACCTGCACAGGGTGAAGGTGCCTCCTACAGCTGGGAAGGTCCGGTTGCAGGCAACGGGAAACTCACTATTCTCAACAGCAGTCCTTATCAGAATGTCCACTTCGAAATCATTTTTGCAGGGCAGGGGAAATCGGAAGGCGGCTTTAATTTCGCAGGGGTATCGGGAGGCACGAAAGTGAGCTGGTACATGGAAATGAACGATTTGAAATACCCGTTGGAACGGTGGTACGGATTGTTGATGCCTGCCATGTTGAAAAAAGATTTCCAGCGGGGACTTGATAACATTCAAAAAGTACTAATGAATTGATATTTCACCGAACCTGAATCCTTCATCGTGTGTTTACTTCTAAAACCGTAAACACAAACTTCACATGCAAAAACCTGAAAATCATCTGATCGTTATTTTTGGCGCTTCAGGTGATCTTACCCGGAGGAAGTTGGTTCCTGCCCTTAATAATCTTTTTGATCAGGGGTTGATGCCGGAAAAATTTGCTATAATTGGCCTGGGACGTACTGAAATGAATGACGAGTCGTTCAGAGATGAGTTACGAAAAGGACTGAAAGAGTTTTCGTCGGACCTGGAAGTTAAAGATGACTTTATAAATGCATTACATTACCGTTCCATCGATTATGCCAGGTCGGAATCATACCTTAAGTTAACCACTGTAATTAAAGAATTTAAGGCCTCAGTTTCCTTTGGAAATAACATTTTATTTTATCTGGCCACACCACCAAACCTTTACGAAGTTATTCCTGAAAACCTGGCAAACGCAGGTCTTAATCGCAAGGGCCATAAGATAATCATTGAAAAACCTTTTGGTACTGATCTCTATTCAGCCCGGCAACTCAATGCCCGGCTGCAGGACCATTTCTCCGAAGACCAGATCTACCGTATCGACCATTATCTTGGCAAGGAAACAGTTCAGAATATCCTGGTAACACGGTTTTCGAATAATATTTACGAGCCGCTATGGAACCGGAATTTCATTCATCACGTTGAAATTACGAGTGCAGAATCAATCGGCGTTGGCAAGCGTGGCGGATATTACGATCATTCAGGCGCATTGAGAGACATGGTGCAGAACCACCTGCTGCAACTTGCCGGACTTGTAGCCATGGAGCCTCCTGTAAACGCTGATGCTACTTCCATAAGAAATGAGATGGTGAAGGTCTTCCAGTCACTTCGTCCGCTCAAGCCCGAATTTATTTTCTCCAATGTCATAAGGGGACAGTATTCGGCCAGTACCATCCGGGGTGAATCAATACGCGGCTATCGTGACGAAGAGGGCGTAGGCAAAAACTCCAGGACCGAAACCTTTGTTGCGATGAAGTTTTTCATCGACAACTGGCGATGGAACGGTATTCCCTTTTATGTAAGGACAGGCAAACGGTTGCCAACGAAGGTCACCGAGCTCGTTATTCATTTTAAGCCCACTCCTCAACATATATTCTGCGACAGAACAGGAAACCCCAACGAGTCGAACCAGCTGATAATCAGGATACAGCCTGACGAAGGCATTCTGATGAAGTTTGGCATGAAAATTCCGGGAGCAGGTTTCAATGTTCAAACCGTTAATATGGATTTTCATTATGCATCTCTTTCCAATAAAAGGCTTCCGGAGGCTTATGAAAGGCTTCTGCACGATTGCATGGTCAATGACCCGACACTCTATTCACGCGGTGATGCCGTCGAGACCACCTGGAAATTTCTTGAACCTGTTCTTAATCTGTGGCAGGAGAATGACCATATCCCTCTGTATGGCTATCCGGTCGGAACATGGGGCCCGGAGATAGCTGACAAGCTCATCGAAGAACCTGATATTACCTGGCGTTATCCCTGTAAAAATCTGACTAATGACGGCATATACTGTGAATTATAAAGACATTGCTACAGCGGAGGTATTTGACAGCCTGTCCGTGATGACTTCTACATTTCTTCACCGCTTATCCCTGGATATCATGAGGGCAGCCGGCAATGGAAACGAATACTATGTTGCATTGTCAGGAGGGACTACACCTTTCGGGATATTTAAGAGGACGCCGCTGGGGTGGGGTTCACCATTCCTTTTGAGAAGGCTGATGTTATACTGGGGTGATGAGCGTTGTGTTGCCCCCGACAGTGAGGAAAGTAACTATGGTAACACCCACAGGGAGTGGCTGAACAAGATCGGCATCCCGGCTGAAAATGTAAACAGGATAATGGGAGAAAATGATCCCCAACAGGAAGCTCAAAGGTATGCCTCGTTGCTGAGAAAAATGCCCCAAAAAAATGGTTTACCCCAATTCGACCTGGTACTGCTCGGTATTGGTGAAGATGGTCATACAGCTTCCATTTTCCCAGACTATGCCGATTTACTACATTCCCGGGAGCTTGTGGCTGTTACTAAGCATCCCGGTTCGGGCCAAAATCGCATCACACTTACAGGACCAGTTATCAACAATGCCAAAAATGTCCTGTTCCTGGCCACCGGTGAACGGAAAATTCCGGTATTGAAAGACGTGTTCAGTGACTCAGAGAAAGCCCGTGGGTTTCCTGCCTATCATATCAGGCCCGAAGGCGATCTCCGGTGGTATCTTGATACAGCGTCAGGGAGCTGGTATAAGAAATAACAGAAAACGCAGGACGTGTATCCTGCGTTTGCCTTGTTTTATCACCCCTTGCATTTTATGTCGGGTGTGAATGCTTTGCTCAGTAAATTTCAATCTGGCTTCTTTTTCTTACATCAATCTCAGGTTTATCCTGCCAAAGGCTGATCAGTCCGGTTACCGCCACATACCTGTTTGTAAAATAGCGTTCGGGTCTCCAGCTGAATTTCCTGGCATCACGGCCGTCGATTACCACACTGAAATCCTGGTAAGGGTAGGGACCACCAAAGTAAAGGAAGTATTCATCAGATTCGGGTGAATACCAGGTGTCGTAAACTGTACCGTATACCCTGGATATTTCTCCGATATATCTGGCTGCATCGTATGAAGAAATGGTTCTGATGCTGTAACCGTAAGGATAATACCACAAATGGAAATCGGGATATAAAAGAACATACTCCCTGTACATTCTCTCGTTCCATAAGATGTTAACCCGGGGCGGCATCCGGTAAGGATAATGGGTTCTCCTGTATTCAATCGGCCTTGGTGTATAATTGATGTGCGGATTGGCCCTGACAACTCTTCGGGGATCATGCGTTACGTATACCTTCCTTCTTTCTTCATAGGTGCGTCCTCGTTT
>DASQZK010000266.1:0-6333 GCA_035638735.1 Bacteroidales bacterium | reverse complement strand
CGCACAAGTATAGCACCGAGCTAACCGATCATACTGGTGAACTGGATATGCACAACGCCAGATGGATCGTGGAGCTTCTCTGCCAAGATGATGCCTTTATTCCCGGTCTGCAAAACATGGAAGCGAGTTTTTTCCTTTCGGAGGGAAGAATAGAAAGCGGATCTGTGGCACTTGAATTCCTGGTCCGGAAATGGTCTGAACATGATTATCTCTTACTCCCCGGGGCGGCCTTCAATGGGAACCGTTTCCAATCCAGGAAAATTCCCTATTCCCCGAAGCTCCTCGACGAAAATGAACTGTGGCCGGCTTCGCAGATGATCATTTCCGATGTGCCAAGACTAAATATTGATCCCGGACCGTCGGAATTAACGGATGTATCGGGCAGCCTGGCTGTACCCGTAATAGCAACGTATCACCCGGAACGCCATAAATCAGTCTTTATACTTTTTGAGCCCCAGAATGAAATGGGAGACCTGGGTATTGCTGTCATCGAGAATGGAAAACGCGACAGGCTTACCCTTAGTCTCATTTCGCCAGTAGTGAGGGAAAAGTACCGCTACCATATCTGTGATACGTCATATCCTTCGCATGATGTGGCATCCTCATTTCTGGCAGGTTATCAACAGGGTATTCGCTTTGCGGTGGTTGTGTATGAGGCCGGATCGATGGCTTCCTTCCTGGAACAATTTGCCATATTGCGACACTCCATCAGCAGTGATATGGAAGAACGGGTTCTGGTGCCGGTCAACTCCCACAGCTTCCGTATTATTGAGCGGAAATTCAATACCAGAAACTGGGTTGAAGAACATGGTTACTACTCTGTGGGTATGCGGGAAAATTTCCTGCAGGACTGGCAGATTGGCTGGACAGGTGGGATGATTTCCACTTATCCATTATATTTCCTGGGAGGTGAAGATACACGGACTCGCGTATTGCGGCAGTTTAGCTGGCTGTTCCGTCATGGAATATCGCCTTCCGGCTTCTTCTGGGATTCGGGTGAGAAAGGTAGTCGATGGTATGGTGGTGATATCAGGCGCGAACAGACAAAGAACAGGCATCTTGTGCGAAAAAGTGGAGATGGTTTGTTTTATATCATGAAACAGTTTTTTCTTTTTCGGGATGAGGGCCGGGACATCGATTCTTCACAGGTTGAAAAAATACATCATGTAGCCCGCACTTTTTTGGTTTTGCAGGAAAGATACGGTCAGCCCGGGCAGTTTGTCGATAGTCTTACCGGCCAGCTTGTTGTGGGAGGCTCCACCAGCGGAGCTATTGTGCCTGCCGGCCTTTGCCTGGTTTACAGATGGACCGGAGACGGCGCTTTCCTGGAGGCTGCCATTGGAATGGCTGACTATTTTTATTTAAATTTCCTTGGCAATGGCATTTCCTGTGGTGGTCCCGGTGATGCCCTGCAAAATCCCGACAGCGAGTCGTGTTATGCCCTCATCGAATCGTTCGTTATGCTTTACGAAACAACGGGTGAAAACTATTGGCTCGACAGGGCCGGAGAAGCCGCTAACCTGTTTTCCTGCTGGGTCATGTCGTGGAATTACCGCTTTCCTGAAAATACACCTCTGCATAAGTTGGGATCAACTTCCCAGGGTGTTGTATTTGCCAATACCCAGAATAAGCATGGTTCGCCGGGTATCTGTACCTATTCCGGTCAGGCACTGCTTCGTCTTTACAGGTATACAGGCGAAGAAATATACATGGATCTTCTGAGTTCCATTACCAGGGCCATGCCCCAGTACCTTTCAACCGGTGAACGCCCGGTTGGAGGAATGGATCCCGGCTGGATGTCTGAACGGGTCAACACAAGCGACTGGTTTGAAGGTGCCGGTGAACTGATGAAAGGATCAACATGGTCGGAGACCTCGCTTATGCTTACCGCTGCAGAAATACCTTCGGTGTATGTTGATAATGAACGGAAGAAAATCTGGTGCTTCGATCAGCTGGCAATTACCAGGAAAGGAGATGTCTTTAAGATTACGCCACGGCAGATTTCGTCAGAAAAAGCTTCCATTACCATCCTGGAAGAAGACAAAGACGACAAAAACATGGTTTTTCCTGTTTATGGTCCGGGGAAGGTAAGGCATGTGGAGATGAACCATGGAGGATTTGAACTCGAACTTTTTAAATGTGCCGAATGAAGAAAAAAAATCGCCTGATCGTATATATTTTCCTGGTATTGTTTTTTTTCATTTCCTGTGAAAAGAAAGATAGCCGTTATCCTGAACTTGTCAACCGGCTTGTATCACAAATGACGCTTGAAGAAAAGGCCGGTCAGATGACGATGATGTGCCTGAGTGAAGTGACGGTAACCCATGACAAGCATCTTATGCTTGATGAGGATGTCTTTCGAGCGATGATACGCGATCATCATGTAGGGGCATTCCTTAGCGGGTCAGGTTCTGAAGCTGAATGGCGGGCTTTTACCCGGCGGGCGCAGGAGATTGCCATGGAGGAGTCTCAAAGTGGAATACCGGTCATTTTTGGTATCGACCACATACATGGAGCAAACTACGTGGATGAGGGCACGTTTTTTCCGCATAACCTTGGTCTGGCCTGTAGTTTTGACACCGCTCTTGTGGGGGAGGTGGCCGAAATAACCGCCATGGAGACAACAGCGGCAGGACTTCTTTGGAATTTTGCTCCTGTCCTCGATGTTGGGGTGAATCCATACTGGCCAAGGCTATATGAGACCTTTGGTGAGGACCCCCTGGTGTGCAGTGAGCTGGGAAGCCGGTTTATTATGCACTATGATGGCTGGAAAACACCAGGTAGGAACCACCCGGTGAGTTGTGGTAAACATTTTATCGGCTATTCCAATCCAGTGTCGGGATATGACCGAAGCCCGTCTGTCATCAACCAACAAGCCCTTTATGAAATTTTTGTACCTCCCTTCCGGGAAGCCATTCAAGCCGGCCTGAAAACAGTGATGGTGAACAGCGGTGAGGTGAACGGCGAGCCGGTGCATATTTCAAAGCATCTGCTGCACGATATTCTCAGGGAGAAGCTTGGCTTTGAAGGCGTGATCTTGTCAGATATTAAGGATATTCAAAAACTGGTAGACATGCATTTTGCTGTTGAGACTTACGAGGAGGCGGTGAAGCTGTCTGTTGATGCCGGTATCGACATGAGTATGTCATGCTCTGACCTCCGTTTCCCTGAGATTATCGTCGATAAGGTGCGGGCGGGTAAGATCAGCGAGGCGCGGATTGATGAATCCGTTCGCCGAATTCTTTACCTGAAATACCAGGCCGGCCTGTTTGAACAACCCTACCCCCCGGAAACAGGCAGTCAGCCAAACCCCCTTATTCGCCGGGAACATCTACAATGGGCCGTTAGGGCGGCCGAAAAATCGATCGTATTGTTAAAGAACGATGGTGTTTTGCCACTGGATACGGGGAAGAGGGTATTACTTGCCGGTTTTGCATCATCCTCACGTAAAATGCTCAATGGTGCCTGGACGCTGGAATGGCTGGGAGCAGATGAAAACAGGTTCCCGCCGGATATGCATACATTACGTGAGTCGATGGCGGTATTGTGGGGCGGGCGGTTGCTTCCACCGGTGGCAAGCGGTAGCATTAAAAGCCGGAAGAAGGAATTTCTGGATGCTGCATCGTCGGCAGATGCTATTATACTTACCATTGGCGAAGAACCCTATAGTGAGTTTAAGGGCAATATTGAGGACCTTGCGCTGTCAGCATCACATCAGGAGCTGGCCGAACTGGCTGTGTCTACTGGAAAGCCGGTGGTCCTGGTTCTGATTGAAGGACGACCCCGGCTCCTGGGCGAACTTGCCGAAAAAGCTTCCGCCGTCCTGTTTGCCGGATATCCGGGTATTGGGGGCGGTGATGCCCTGGCCAACATTCTTTCAGGAAGGACCAATCCTTCAGGTAAGCTGTCGTTCACTTACCCTGCACAGCCGGGGCACATTGTACCGTATTTCCGGAAAAGTACCGATGTATATAAGCCGCTTTATCCATTCGGTCATGGGATGTCCTATACGTCGTTCGAATATTCGGGACTTACGGTCAGCGACAGTATCGTAAAAGCCGGCAGGTCTTTTACGGTGAGCGTTGAGGTTACGAACACCGGCGACCGCAACGGTGAAGAGGTTGTGCTTCTTTTTAGCCATGATCTCTTTGGCAAAACGACACGGCCGATAAGAAAGCTTGTACGCTTCAGTAAAATTATGCTCACACCAGGAGAAAAGCAGACCGTTTCATTCATCATGTTCCCGGGAAAAGATCTCAGCTATCCCGACGAAACCGGAAAGGTTGTTCTGGAGACCGGCGGCTTCGAACTTTACTGTGGTGAACAGATGACCGGTTTTCGGCTTGCTAACTGATCATCCTGAGGGTCCATCATACTTCAATCACGATTTTGCCTCGGGTTTTCCTTGTTTCGATCTGCCGGTGTGCATCGGGCATCTGGTCGAAACGAAAGATTTTCGAGATATGTGAATGGAGTTGTCCTTCTTCGAGCAACTGGGCGATATGTTTCATATCGTCGCCATTCGATCTTACCATTTGCCTGTAGGTGAGCACGTTTTTTTGTTCCGCTTTTTGATTAACATTTTCGTCTATCTCACCCTTAAGGCATATCAGTCTACCGCCTTTTTTCAGGGCAGTGACCGAACGAAGGAGGTGATCACCGCCTACCGAATCGATCACGATGTCGGCATCGTGTACTTTATCTTCGAACTTTTCCTGCGTGTAATCGATGCATTCGTCGGCGCCAAGTTCGCGAAGGAAATCATGGTTCGCTTCCGAGGCTGTTCCGATCACGTAAGCTCCGAAATATTTAGCGATCTGTACGGCGTAATGTCCCACACCACCTGCGGCTGCGTGGATAAGGACTTTTTCACCACCTTTCACTTTGGCATGCCTGACCAGGGCCTGCCAGGCTGTGAGGGCCGCAAGCGTTGCCCCGGCAGCCTCCTCGTGTGTTATGTTGGCTGGTTTCAACGCCAGCTGGTTTGCCGGTGCCGCCACGTATTCCGCATAGGCTTTACCATTACCGGCAAAGTTAACCATGCCGAAGACATCGTCGCCCTGTTTAAAATCTTTAACATTTGAACCAACCTCTGCAATGGTCCCCGAAATATCCCAGCCTAAAATATACTCTTTTTCATTTTCTGCAGGTTGTAATATATGCTGCAATGTTCCGCTGTTTTGCCTTACCGAGGCATCGACCGGATTTATGGATATTGCTTTCACTTTAACCATCACTTCATCATCACCGATTTCCGGATCGGGCCTTTCAGCCATGGTAAGATTATCCGGACTGCCGTTTTCTTTTAAAATAATTGCTTTCATACGATTTCTATTGATCTTTTATACAACGGACAGAAAATCCAAATGCTTTATTTCTGTGGCCTCTGCCCAAAATGCTGTTGTTAGAATACAGGTAACGTCCCCGGGCTAATGCTGCAATTTCACCAGTTTCGCTCGTTTGAAAAGAATAACGTCCTGAATTGTTTTATTGTTCAGCTACCAATAACCTGCTTTTCTGAAAGGACTTGAACAAAAGGATAACTATCCTGTTAGCAATTTTTCTGGTCATAACATTCACAGGTATGCAGATATTTAATAATCACAGGTTTGGGCAAACACCAAAAGGGAACCGGTTGGAACGGTTGAAAAAGTCGGAGAATTATGTCAACGGGGAATTTAATAATCTCCACAAAACACCGGTTTTTACCCCGGAAGAAAACCGGTTCAGGGTAATGATGGATTTCATGTTTCGAAAGAAAGACAGGTTGACACCGGAATATGCTCTCCCGGCAGTTAAAACGGATATCAATGCCTTAGATCGTGACGATGATACTCTCGTGTGGTTTGGTCATTCATCGTATTTCATGCAGTTAAAAGGAATAACGTTTTTAGTCGATCCGGTTTTTAGTGATTTTGCCTCTCCCTTTTCATTTGCTAACAAAGCCTTTAAAGGGACAAATGTCTATTCTTATGAAGATTTTCCCTCGATTGATTTCTTAATTATCACACACGATCATTGGGATCACCTGGATTACGAAACTATAATGAATTTCAAGGCTAAAATACAACACGTGGTTTGTGGTTTAGGCGTTGGACAACATTTCGAGTACTGGGGATTTGATCCATCAGTGATAACAGAACTGGACTGGTATGAAGGAATGACTCCGGCCCCGGGATGGCGGTTAACGGCTACGCCTGCCCGGCATTTCTCGGGAAGAGGGTTAAAAAGAAATAAAACATTGTGGGTGTCGTATGCCTTGCAGTCGCCGGGATATAACTTGTTTTTAGGCGGTGACGGAGGATACGATACTCATTTTTCAGATATAGGGGC
>DASQZK010000265.1:0-4446 GCA_035638735.1 Bacteroidales bacterium | reverse complement strand
CCTGGAATCGTATGGTCTTACCCTGGGGAAAATTTCATACCGGCCCGACCCGTTTACCAACAGGGTGCTTGAACAAAGATTAAACGACACACTGGTACATCCCGGTTCAAAAGTTCTCAAAGGTTCACAGATCGACCTGGTTCTTGGAAAAGGCCTTAGCGTTGAAACTACGGCTGTTCCCGACCTGGTTGGCCTTAGCCTGTTCAACGCCAGGAATATGCTGGCCGACCGCTATCTTAACCTCAATGCCGTCATTTACGACAACACGGTTACCAACGAGGAAGATACTGTCAGTGCCTTTATTTGGCGACAGAGACCTCCTTTCCAGGAGGGGAATACCATTCACCTTGGCGCTAATGTGGATGTCTGGTTAACTGTCGATTCAACGAAATTGCCACAGACCGATACCCTGACTATTGAAAATGATGAAGACATTCAGGATGACCTGTACAACTAAACTGAGAAATCTGTTTTTACTCCTGCTGCCGATCATGACTACCAGTCTGCTCAGTGCCCAGGAAGTCATGATCCCCCTGGGTGAGAACAAGGTGGCAAGAGACTTCTACCTTAACCATCCAACCCCCAGGAAAGCAGCCCCTGCCGATACGGTGAAACTTCCTTTTATTGATGATTTCTCCGATTCTTTTGTCGAACCTAAACCATCCCTATGGAGCGATAATTTTGCATTTATTAATAATACTTACCCTGTATTCCCCGTTACAGCAGGCGTTGCTACACTTGACGCCTATAATTTCGATGGTTCGGAATATCCCGATGCCGGTACCAGGCCGTATGTCGCCGACTACCTCACCTCGCAACCCATCGATCTGGCCAAAGTGCCTTCCGACAGTATTTACCTGAGCTTTTTCTTTCAGCCAAAAGGACTCGGCGAAATGCCCGATCCGAACGATTCGCTCTGCCTCGAATTCCTTAATACCGGCTTAGGTATATGGCAACGCGTATGGGATACACCCGGCGATAGCCTCAGACCATTCCGGCAGGTTATGATACCGGTTACCGATACAGCCTTCCTGAAAAAAGGCTTCCGATTCCGCTTCTTCAATTATGCCAGCCAGGCCGAAAATAACGACTACCCCGACCTGCGTTCAAATGTCGACCACTGGCATATCGATTACGTGTATCTCAATGCCGGACGTAATAAAAACGATACCATCCTGCGCGACGTGGCTTTTATTAATCCGTTGCCCTCCATCCTGAAAGACTACGAATCCGTACCCTGGAGCCACCTGAAGCAGGCTTACTTCACCCAAAGGACACCCTTCATACCGGCTGTGATCATGAACCACGACACCATTACCAGGAATGTGACAAAACTGCTTCAAATTACCGACAACGAAACAGGCTATACCTATAGTACAACACCTGTTGCCAACGACCTGGCTGCCGGTGACAGTATTAATTACCTGTACTCATACGATTACCCGTTCGATTTTGACGCCGGCAATTCTGCCACCTTAAATATCAAGACCATCCTCAGGACCGATGTGTTCGATTATAAACCCAACGACACGCTGTATTATACCCAGGTCTTCGATAATTATTATGCTTACGATGACGGTACCGCTGAAGCCGGATACGGTCTCAGGGGCCAGGGAACAAAAAATGCTTCTGTCGCTGTCAAATTTGAATCGTATCGCGCCGACAGTCTGCGGGCTGTCGATATGTATTTTAACCAGGTTCTCGACAGCCTGAATTTGAAGTACTATTTCTACCTCTGCGTATGGGAGGATGATAACGGCAAACCCGGCAACCTTATCTATAATGAACTGGGCGTTAAAGTGAAATACAGTGAAGATCTGAACCAGTTTACAAGGTATACGCTCGAATACCCTGTTCCTGTCGAAGGTCCGTTCTATGTGGGATGGACAAAAACCGTTGATAAGCTTTCAAATATTGGCCTCGACCTCAACCGCAACCATCGCAACAAGATCTTTTATAATACGGGTAACGGATGGTTGAACACCCAGTATTCGGCTTCACTGATGCTGCGCCCTGTTGTGAGCCTCGACCCACTTACCGGTATCCGCGCGCCGGAACCGGCCCGGGCAAATAACGACTTGTTCAGAGCCTACCCCATCCCTGCCGACCAGTACCTGCATATTGATTTTAATCCCAATGGCTCCGGGTACCAACTGGAAATGGTCGATATTACCGGTCGCCGGCTGGGCGAATATGACCCGTCCAATCAGACCATGATCTATACCGGCGATTTAAAGCCTGGTGTCTATTTCCTGATACTGAGAAATCAGTCCACAGGTCAGTCCTCCTCAAAGAAAGTGATTATAAATCATTAACTTCGCCTTCATGCACGATGAAACGAACGATAACCAGGAGTTATACGAACATTACCGCATTGAGGTGGACAAAGGCCAGACCCCGGTCCGCATCGATAAGTTCCTTGTAAACCGGCTGGAAAATATCTCAAGAACCCGCATACAGCTGGCTGCCGAAGCTGGTAACATACTGGTCAGCCAAAACCCGGTAAAACCAAACTATAAGGTCAGGCCCAAAGACATTATCTCCATTGTTCTCCCCCATCCGCCCCGTGAGATAGAAATATTACCGGAAAACATCCCGGTGAACATCATCTATGAAGATGATGACCTCCTGGTGGTAAATAAAGAACCAGGCATGGTGGTACACCCCGGTGTGGGGAATTATACCGGCACGCTCGTGAACGCCCTGATGTATTACCTGCGTGACAATCCCCTTTTCCAGTCGGGTGAAGTCAGGCCGGGCCTGGTACACCGCATCGACAAGGATACCTCGGGCCTGCTGGTGGTTGCAAAAAATGAAATGGCTGTAAACAGGCTGGCCCGGCAATTTTTCGAAAAAACCACCAAAAGGACTTACCAGGCCCTGGTATGGGGCAACATGGAAGAGGACGAAGGAACCATAACCGGGAATATCGGCAGGAACCCCAAAGACCGTAAGAAAATGTATGTTTTCGCCGATGAATCTGAAGGAAAACATGCCGTGACGCATTACAGCGTACTCGAACATTTCGACTATGTCAACCTGGTGGAATGCAGACTCGAAACCGGCCGTACTCACCAGATACGGGTCCATTTCCAGTTTATCAAACATCCATTGTTCAACGACAGCGACTACGGCGGCAACCAGATACTGAAGGGAACCACATTCACCAAGTACCGCCAGTTCATACAAAACTGCTTCTCAATACTTCCACGGCAGGCACTCCATGCTAAATCACTGGGTTTTAAGCATCCGGCAACTGGTAAGGACATGTTTTTCGATTCGTCCCTGCCGCCTGATATGACCGAGGTCCTTGAAAAATGGCGAAGATATGTCTCAGGACGTGATCCCGAAGAATAAGTAAACCATCATCTCTCGTATTTTTTCCTTAACATTGAAAAAAATAGCCGAATGAAAAAAGCCATTGCGGTTCTCGTTGGAGGAACATCATCGGAATATGTCATTTCCATCAGGAGTGCAGAGCAGGTCAAGAACCTTATCGATACTTCACGGTATACGCCTTTCACCGTGCTTGTGAAAGGCTGGAACTGGAAAGCACTGCTCGACGACGGACGTGAGCAGGACATCGATATGAACGACTTCAGTTTTATGACCCCGCAAGGCAGGATTAAACCCGAAAATGCTTTCATCATCATTCACGGGACACCCGGTGAAGACGGGAAAATACAGGCCTACCTTGATATGTTGGGCGTCGGCTATAATACGGGAGGAGTGATGTCATCCTCGCTCACTTTCAACAAGTACGTATGCAAAATGTATCTTAAAAATTCAGACATACGCATGGCCGAATCCATGCTGGTAACCAGGGAGAGCCAGCCCTCCCCGGCTGAAATTGCCGACAGGCTCGGTCTGCCCTGTTTTGTGAAACCTAACAGTGGAGGGTCAAGCTTTGGTATCACCAGGGTAAAGGCTGTTGAAGAGCTTCAGCCGGCTATTGAAAAAGCTTTCGGGGAAGATTCGGAAGCACTTATCGAAACCTTTATTGGCGGTACCGAGCTGACATGTGGTGTCCTTAAAACCCGGTCGGAAGAAATTATTTTCCCTGTAACAGAGATCGTTTCCAAAAAGGAGTTTTTTGATTTCGAGGCCAAGTACACGGTGGGTATGGCCGACGAGATCACCCCGGCCAGGGTTACAGAGGAGGTAAGCCGCCGCTGCCAGGACCTGGCCTCACAGATCTATGACCTCACGTTTTGCAAAGGGCTGGTAAGAGTTGATTTTATCCTGAAAGGGGATGACTTGTATTTCCTTGAAATAAATACCGTCCCCGGAATGAGCAGCGAAAGCATTGTTCCGAAACAGATCAGGGCTATGGGAATGTCGGAGACTGAAATAATCAACAAAATTATTGAAGATATGATGACAGAGGGATGATCATGATTTCTCGATCTCGAGCATCACATCGTCTTTCATCACAGAATCGTTCTG
>DASQZK010000264.1:0-8560 GCA_035638735.1 Bacteroidales bacterium | reverse complement strand
CCATGGTTCGTGGAACAGAAGTCCGCTCGAACAGGAAGGTTATTACGTGGTTTTTGTACCCTTTGAAGGGGATTATCCTTCCGGCGACTGGGAAGTATTTGCTAATGGGTTTGCCGAAACCGACACCATCATGAGCCCCGGTGATGCCAAATACCGGCCGTGCGGACTTGCCCAGGGTCCCGACGGATCCCTTTTCGTGGTCGACTCCCAGGAAGGAAAATTATGGAAAATCGTTTACAAGCCTGGCGAAAACCAATGACCGGAAAATTTTGTTTACAGGGGTTGATTCAACCTATAACTATTCATTTACATGTCCATTCAAATGAAAAAAACGCGTAACTATTTTGTCCCCGTCCTTTTGCTCCTTTTCACGGCTTCCGTACTATTTCTCTCGTGTTGTGAACAGGCCAGCGGGAAAAGTAATGCCGGTAACAAGGTAAAGACACAGGCTGACAATACTTCAGTAAAAGCTGCTTCGACAACAAATCAGGATAAAGTGCCGGAAGGTGTGATGAAACGGGGCGCAACGGTTTACCGGACATACTGCCTGGCCTGCCATCAAACTGACGGATCAGGGAACCCCGGGATGTACCCGCCTCTCAATCAGACAAAAATGGTACTTGGTGATAAAAAACCCCTGATCAGGGTAATCCTGAACGGTCTTTCAGGGAAAATTGAAGTCAAAGGAGAGACCTATTACCAGGCTATGGCACCACATAACTTTCTCTCCGATCAGCAAATAGCCGATCTCCTTACCTATGTCAGAAACAGCTTTGGTAATTCAGCCAGTATGGTCAGGTCTGAAGAGGTAAAGGAAGCACGGGCCGCGGCCGATTAGTCATAAAGAGCCAGGTATTCAAAACTGTTGCCGGTGGAGTCGAGGTATTTTTCGAAATCACTAAAGCTGATAACTACCGTGGCTGAGTTATCGTTTGGGTGGAAACTGATTTTTTTCGGGGACCTGATCTTCTCGTCGAGGAAGACATGGACATGATTCTCCACATCATTGATGAGTCCGAAGACAGAAACAGAACCGGGCTTTATCCCCAGCCATTTCTGCATGCGCTTCTCCGAGGCAAAACTGAGCTTTCCCTGCTTTAGCCTCTTTTCAAGATCGTGAATGTCGAGTTGACGCCTGTGCTCAAGGATTACAAGGTAATGCCGGTTGCCTTTGTGGTTTCTGAAAAACAGGTTTTTACAGTGCGTGGCCTCAATGTCAGCCCAGTATTTTACCGCGTCCTCAATGGTAGGTAGCGGCGGATGTTCATACAAGTCGAATGGTATGTGCAGTTCTTCAAGATAATGAAGTACCTTCTGTTTTTCCGTTGCATTGCTCATAATGCCCCCAAAAATAATAACTTTTCCTTTTATGTCAAGGTACTGGTTAGTATCGATTGAGTAACAGCCTTCTCCATTATGATCTGGCGGAAACACCGGCAGCAATATCCTGATGAGGCTCTTTTTTGTCTATCATTCCCTTACATCGGAACTGTTTACCTAATTAATTCTTAAATTTGGCCATATTTTATACCAAGATGCGGTCACGATTACTATTCCTGTTGAGATATTATGCTTTCTGGATTATTGTATTCATCAGCCAGAAGATATTTTTCATGCTCTTCAATTACCGTGAGTCTTTCCAGTTGAAGATATCAACCTGGCTCCTGGTTATCTGGAACGGCCTGAAACTCGATTTGTCGGCGGGAGCCTATATCCTTTTGATACCGGTAATAGCCATACTGCTTGGCGTGGTTCTGGGGACAAAATTCCTGAGGGTCTTTATGAATGTCTATACCCTGGTTATCCTGTTCATTGTTCTCTTGCTGGGCGTTGTTGATATGGATCTTTATTCGTACTGGGGCTTCAAGCTTGATATTACGCCGCTGATATACGTAAAAACGCCTGGTGACGCCCTGGCGTCGGTTGGGATTATTGAAATTACGTTGTTCCTGCTCTTTTTGCTGGGCTTATACTTTTTGTTTTACAGGTTATACCGGACAATGGTGCGCCCTTCTGCCCTGAGTGAAGGGGCCGGATGGTGGCAGGTTTCCCTTATGTCTCTTCTCATCCTGGCACTTTTGGTAATACCGGCAAGGGGTGGTTTTGGAATAGCACCAATGAACGTCGGCGCTGTATATTTCAGCCCTAAGCGATTTGCCAACCACAGCGCCATCAATGTACTGTGGAATACCATTTATTCTATTACAGAGAGAGACAAACTGGAGGAAGACCATCATTATATGGCTCCGAAGAAAGCAGATACAGTGTTTAATAATCTTATGAAGGAACCAGGCAGGTCCCCGTCAGAAATCGTGGTAAAGAAAAATGCCAATATCATGCTTGTCATCCTGGAGAGCTTTTCAGACAAGATCATCTCATCTCTGGGCGGAGAAGATGGCATCACACCCGTTCTGAACAGCCTTTACGATCATTCGCTGGTCTTCGGAAATTTTTATGCCAGCGGCGACCGGTCGGATAAGGGCATGACAAGTATTTTCAGCGGCTTCCCTGCCCAGCCCACCACCTCCATCATCGACTACCCGGCGAAATCGCAGGACCTGCCTTTTCTATACCGCGACTTTTCCGCAAAAAATTACCATACAGCCTTTTACTACGGTGGAGACCTGAATTTCGCAAATTTTAGGGCATACTTTTCCAATCCTTATCTCGACAGGGTAATTACCGTTGACGATTTTCCCGATTCACTGGCCACCCAGAAATGGGGTGTACCGGACCAGTACTTATTCGACCGCATTCTGAAAGATATCAATGAAACCAAGGGGCGTTTTTTCTACTCCTGTTTTACACTCAGCAGCCACGAACCGTTTGATGTGCCTGGTGAACCGGTTTTCGGCACAGCAACACGCGATGACCTGTGCCGTAATGCTTTTCACTATACCGATGAATGCCTGGGCCATTTTCTCGACAGTGCCAGGCACGCACCCTGGTGGGATCAGACACTGATCATTTTTGTTGCCGACCACGGGTCTCGGAGTCCGGGGAACACGCCGAATCATGTTGAGAAGAAATTTCGCATTCCCATGATCTGGACCGGTGGGGCATTGCTTAAAGACTCCGTGGTGAACAAAACCGGCAGTCAGACCGATATACCGGCTACATTGCTCGCACAGTTTGGTTTTAATCATGACGAATACCCATACAGCAAGGACCTGTTAAACGCAGGCAGTCCTGCATTTGCTTTTTATGCCTTCAATAACGGTTTCGGCTTCAAAACCGACAGCAGTTTCGTGATATGGGATAATGTTTACGGTAAAGCTATCGAAACGAAAGGTCAGGGTGTTGACCAGGCTATACTTAAAGGGAAAGCCTTCCTGCAAAAAGTGTCGGCCGATTTTCTCAAAAAATAGGCTGGATATGTCATTACAACGGATCACATTCATCATAAATCCTGTTGCCGGAGGCCGCGATAAATCGGGATTTGAGAAACGACTCCAGGAGATCTTCCGGCCGGCAGGCTTCGAAATGCGTTATTTCTATACCCGGTATCCCTCTCATGCCTATCAATATGCGAGACGTGAAGTCGATGCAGGCACTAAGATTGTTGTAGCGGTAGGGGGTGATGGTACCATTAACGAGGTTGCAAGGGCTTTAATACATACAGCGACAGCCCTTGGTGTCATCCCGTATGGTTCGGGAAATGGATTTGCACGGCATTTCGGACTCCCGGTCAAAATACATAAAGCCCTCGAAATTCTGAAAAAGGGACATATCCGGGAGGTTGATGTTGGATATCTCAATTCCAAACCGTTTTTCTGCACCTCCGGTGTCGGCTTTGATGCAGAAACAGGATACTATTTCAGTCACTACCATAAACGAGGTTTTTTATCGTATGCTCTGAGTTTCCTGAGAGTGTACCGGAATTACAGGTCAAAACACTATGATATTGAAGTAAACGGCCAGCGGAGAACCTATGACGCTTTCTTTATCAATATTGCCAACATCTCGCAGTTTGGCTTCCATTTTTATATTGCCCCGGGTGCTTCAGCTGAGGATGGCTATTTTGATCTGGTGGTGGTAAAAAAATTCCCGAAGTGGAAAGGAATCTTCCTGGCAGCCAGATCTTTCACCGGCACCATTCATAAAAGCAAGTACGTGGTGGTCGAAAAGGCACGTGAAATTAAACTGCTGAAACCATTGGAGAAAAAGGTCATTCATATTGATGGTGATCCCGGTTTTTCGGAAGGCATACTCCATTATCGTCTTGAATCCGGTGCACTCAGGGTTATACTTCCTGAAAGACCGGATAAATAAAAAACCCTTATGCGCCGGCATAAGGGTTCAGAAGGCTTGTGGGCAATGCTGGATTCGAACCAGCGACTTCTACCCTGTCAAGGTAGCACTCTAAACCTCTGAGTTAATTGCCCGGGAGGCACAAAATTAATAAAAATTTTAATTTTCGCCTGAATTATGCGCAAAACGGACAGATTTTTCCTCGGGATTTGTCATTTGTTTCAGTTTAGAGCTCTTTATGTTGTACGTTAAAGCAACATAGAAGATCTTTGTCTGGTTAAAGTTGGCGTAGTCAACGGCTTCGCCAAAATCAACACCGCGAAAATCCCGGTTAAGGAAATTGTTAAGGTAGTACTTGAATTTCAGGTTTACTCCGCCAGGAAACTGTACACCAGCAAAAAGCGAGGGGGCGAACCTTTCGGTACGATCACTGAACCATTCGCTGTATTTCGTTTTATTCCCCTCGATGAAGAGTTTTTGCTTATAATGGAAAAACAGCTCGTATGAACCGCCTCCATAAACATAGAAATGATCGGAGAAAGATCCTATTTTCAGTGCCAGGGGTATCCCCAGCGCATACGTTCTGCGCTTGATCTTAATGCCGTTTTCATCGGTGATGAGGCCGATATTCCGAAGACCATAACCGCTGTACATCCCAATATTATTAGTGAAATCATAATTGAAATTTTGTCCCAGGTGCAAGAACAAGGTGAACCGCATGTTGGTCGGAACATTATTTCCCATGTATTCCACGTCGGCAAATGAGAAAATAATTTCCGAATTATTCTCGGTGTATACTTTATTTTGCGAGTAAGCAGGGTGCAGTATAAAGAGTGACAGCAGTCCCGCCAGGATAACATTTTTCATGGTTGCACAAATTTTAGGTTGACTTTTTAAGGCATTTAAGTACGTGCCGGAGTTTCCAAAAAACGAACAGGATTTTACAACTACCCGGAAAATTAGTAATTTATAGAGTTTTGGTATCGAACCCTCATATTACAATATGAAACCTGCTTTCTTACCCAAACATTAATCGTTACTTTCCGAACCTCTGCAATGCTTTTTCAGCAATCGATTCACCAATCGACAATGAAGCTGTTGCAGCAGGTGATGGAGCATTCAGCACGTTAATCACTTTCTCGTTCTCGTAGAACATAAAATCGTCGATCATGTTTCCATTTTTATCGACAGCCTGTGCCCTCACGCCGGCGCCTCCGGGTACAAGGTCTTCCTTTTGGATTTCGGGAATGAGTTTCTGAAGAGCTGTGGTAAAGGCCGTTTTGCTGAAGGAGCGATAATATTCCCCCAATCCCATGCTGGTATATTTTCGCATGATTCTGCGAAATCCTTTCCACGACAGCGATTCAAAAAGGTCGTGCATTGAAATATCAGATTTATGATAACCCTCCCGTTTGAAAGCAAATACCGCATTGGGTCCGGCTTCGACACCACCTTTCATCATCCTGGTGAAGTGAACTCCGAGAAATGGAAATTTAGGGTCAGGAACGGGATAAATGAGGTTTTTTACAAGGTATTCTTTTTCAGGGCTGAGTTTATAATATTCGCCGCGGAAGGGTATTATCCTGACGTTGAGGTCGGGTGTTGTCAGACGGGCAATCCGGTCGCTGAAGAGTCCCGCTGTATTAATGACCAGGCTGGCAGAGAGGCTACCCTTCCCTGTCTGAACCTGCAGCCCGCCAGGTAATTCTGTGATATCACTGACTTCATGACCCAACAATACGTTGCCGCCGAAGGTGTTTTCGAAAACAGCTTTCATCTTTTCGGCCACCAGGAGGTAGTTTACAATGCCAGTATACGGAACAAAGAGCCCGGCAATACCGGCTACATGGGGTTCATGTTCGCGGAGTTCGTCACCGCTGAGCTTCACGTTTTTTTCCAGCCCGTTAGCTTTTCCCCGTTCGTAGAGTGTTTCAAGAGGACCCAGTTCGTTTTCATCAGTGGCTACGATGATTTTTCCGCATAAATCATACTTTATGTCATGTTTATTGCAGAAGTCAAGGAGGAGATCATACCCATGCAGGCAGTTGCGGGCCTTCAGGCTTCCCGGCTTATAGTAAATACCCGAATGGATCACACCGCTGTTATTCCCGGTCTGATGGCGGGCTATGCCGTTTTCCTTTTCAACGATGGCAATATCAATGTCCGGATTTTTTTCTTTTATCTTCAGAGCTGTGGCCAGGCCCACGATGCCGGCACCAATAATAATGATGTCATGATTCATAAGGATGTAGTTTAATATATTCGTCGATCATGTCGTCGTAACGCGATACGATGGTCCTCACAAGCTTATTACCGGTTTTAAACCGGACCTGGTCAACCCTTGATACCGGTAATACTTTGGGTGATGTGCCCGTCAGGAATACGGCATCGGCCATCGTCAATTCTTCATAGCTGAAATCTCTTTCTTCGATGGCGAGATGCTCGTGCCGGCAAATATCAAGAACGTACTTTCTGGTTATGCCGGCTAACACGTTTTTTGCCGGAGCCGTTAAAACGGTGTTCCCTCTAACAATAAAGACGTTACTCTGGCTCCCTTCTGTGATGAAACCTTTTTCACTGATCAGGATTACTTCATAAACGTTTTTAGAGGCCTTCATGTTTCTTATCCGCCTGCGAAAATCGGGACGCCAGTTTTTTATTTCCGGGTCTGGCCGGTCCTCCCAAAGGGTTATTGTCTTTACCCCTTTCCTGTATTTTTTCTGCGGAGGATACGAATGGGCCACGAAATAGGCGGTGAAAAACGAAGTTCCCATTTTCTCTCCATAATGAAAGACCACCTTGATGTTCCCTTTTTCAATGCCCTCGGCGCCAATAAGATTTGTCAGACTTTCAGAGATCTTTGGCGGTGAAAAATCAGATGGTAAGCCCGCTTTTTGTAACGAATTGTTCAGCCGGTCGAGGTGATCTGGTAAAAATAACGGGACACGGTCCTCCACCCTTACAACTTCATACAGGTTACGTCCCTTATGGAGAAAATTGTCGGTAAATTCCGAACCAGGCCTTAACTCAAAATCCCTGATAAAATAATCCCCCGAAAGTTCCTCAGAAAATAGTGCCATTGGATCTCTGCATTTTTATATCCACAAAGAATCAGCGACACAAACGGGCTAACGGAAAACGCCTGTGTCATGCCGGCTGAATCAGTATATAAACATACGACAATTAACGCACTTGTTAAAAAAATGTCCTGAAATCATAAGATTCCAGGACATTCCAGGCAAATATATCCAGAAAAAACGGAACGGATATTTCAGTCATATTTTAGAGAGATCGCCGGTTTTAACCTGGATGCCTTCCAGCTTTGCCAGACAACCGTAAAGAGAGCCACGGCCAGGGAAAGCAACAGGGCAAATACAAAGATGGAGACGCTTATCGTTATCCGGTCATGAAAATCCTGAAGCCATTTATTCATCAGATACCACGAAACGGGGATAGCTAATACATTGGCAATTATTACCCAGCGCATGAATTCACCGAGGAAAAGGAAAACGATCTGCTCGGGCATCGAGCCTGCTACTTTCCGGATGCCGATCTCCCTGGTCTTTTGCTGAGTTATAAAGGCCGATAAACCCAGGAGGCCCAGGGCTGCCACGAACAGGATGAGAATGGTGAAAACCATAAAAATTTTGCTCATTTTAGCATCGACTTCATACTGCTCATTGAGCTTATCACTCAAAAAATAATAGTCGAAGGGGTAATACGGGTTGAACTCTTCACGCACTTTCCTGATCCATTCAACGGACGATTTGCCAGTCCCCGGCCTGATGCGCACGGCCAGGTTATGCAGGTTTTCCGGGTAAGAAGTCAGGATAAAAACGAGGGGTTCTACAGGGTTGTGCAACGACTTGTAATTAAAGTCCTTTACTACGCCAACGATCTCGCCCATGCGACCTGCGGTACCATCCAGGTTGATGTTGTACTGGAACTTTTTGCCCAGCGGATTGTCCTGCCAGTTATATTCCCTCACGGCCGCTTCATTAATTACAAAGGCATTCTTATTATCCGTTCCCATAGAGCGTTGATAAAACCTTCCGGTATCGAGCGTTATGCCCAGAAGTTTTGGGAAATCATAATCAATCAACATGCTGTTTATGGCATGTTCTTCCATTTCCCCGTCTTCACCTTCCATGCGCATGACGTTCTTGCTTAGGTCTGTGCCGGGGATATCGTTTGAAGTTGCGGCACCCATGATGTCGGGGTTTTCCATAAGGGCTTCCTTGAAGCTCTTGATGTTTTTCCTCACCGTTGAATCATTCAGGCTAACAATAACGAGGTTGTTTTTGTCGAA
>DASQZK010000263.1:0-4326 GCA_035638735.1 Bacteroidales bacterium | reverse complement strand
AGGAAGGCTGAATTGGTAATGCCCTCGAGGTGCGAGGTTTTAGCTCCCTGCCATATCCTGGAGCCTTTAATATCGACACCCAGGAAGTTCATATCGTTGAATGTCCGGGCCAGACCGATGGTATATTCACCCTTTCCGCAGCCCAACTCAAGCACAAGGGGCTGGTCATTGCCGAATACGTTCCTGTTCCACTTCCCTTTAAGTTCAAAATCCTTGTCGAAAAAGTCTTCAAAAGAGGGCTGGAACACCCGTTCAAAGCTTTCCAGTTCTTCAAACTTCTTAAGCTTATTCTTGCTCAAAACGTCGTCATTTTAGCTTTTTGTATTTTTCAATCCGGATGCCCACATCGGTTACCGGAACCTCTTTAAGCCTCATGGCCTGTTCCAGGGTAAAGGTATAGGTTCCGGGTACGGCAAACCTGACATCCCTCCGGTATAAGCGCCGGATGAGCTTGACATTTCCAAAACCGCTGCCCATCCATCGGCCGCGTTCATCGGCAATATCGATGCCTACGGTATCCCGGACTTCGGCACCGGCAGGTGATAAGATATTCAGGAAAACATAAAGGTTACTCTTAGGATAGGCGCGGGTATGCCTGATATCGATGTAGATATTGTAGGCTGTAATGGTGTCGGTCATATCCACCTTAAAGGTTTTCACATCGTCCCAGGACCATTGTCCGTCATTGGTCTTCTCAAAATGATCATAAACCATGTTCGGATCACACGAAACCATGCCAAAGACCAGGGCTGTGAAAAGAAATGCTTGCAGGATCTTCATCAAAACAATGTGTTTATGGTACGATAGTAAATGTTGTCTTCGATTGTCCGGCTAACTTCCGGGGTTTCGTCTTCTTTTTTTCCTCTTTTTCTTACTCTTTTTGCGATCTTCAAACCGGGTCAGGCTGTCCTGCCCGATCACATCGTTAAAGTCCATGGCTTTCCCCGGGTCCATTTCAATAATGTCGACAAGCCGTTCGGGTGCCTGGCCTTTTTTGTTCATGGCAATGATCTCACGGACACGCTCCACCGGCACCGGCACCAGGTTTGTGGACATGCTGCGGTCGGTACTGTACCAGTAAATACCCCTGTAGATATCGGTTTTCTGGTGATAGGCCTCACCGTCTTTCGTCCTGAGAACAATGTCACGGTTCGGAAAGTCCTTCTGGGCATCGACATAACTGGTAACTTCATAATTGAGGCAACATTTGAGTTTGCCACACTGTCCGGCGAGTTTTTGAGGATTGAGGGATATTTCCTGGTAACGTGCAGCCGTAGTGGTTACCGACACGAAATTGGTGAGCCAGGTACCACAGCAAAGCTCGCGTCCGCACGATCCGATGCCGCCAATTCTTCCTGCCTCCTGGCGTGCACCAATTTGCTTCATCTCTATCCTGATACGGAACGCTTCGGCCAGGTCTTTTATCAACTGCCTGAAATCAACCCGTTCGTCGGCAATGTAGTAAAATATAGCCTTGGTCTTGTCGCCCTGGTATTCCACATCGCCAATCTTCATGTTCAGGTTAAGCATCGTAGCGATCTGTCTCGATTTGAGCATGGTCGAGGGTTCGAGCTCAATGGCTTCCTTCCATTTATCGAGATCCACCTGTTTGGCTTTCCGGTATATTTTCCTGATCTCTTCCGATTCGGGTGAAATACCGTATTTGGCAAGTTGCCTGTAAACAATATCACCGGCGAGGGTAACAATCCCGATATCGTGCCCCGGTGATGCTTCAACGGCAACAATATCGCCTCTTTTAAGCCGGAGTTGATTTACGTTTCTAAAAAAGGCTTTCCTGGTATTCTTAAACCTGACCTCGACAAGGTCAGTCTCTGTTGTTGTTGGAGGCAAATCCCTCAACCAGTTGTAATCGTCAAGCTTGGAACAGGAACTGAAATAACTGGTTGATTTCTCAGTATTATCGTTTAGATCTTCATTGCAAGAGCCGGAACAACAACCTCTGTGAATCATTTCATCCATAACACATCTTCTGTTGGTTGTTAACTACAAAAGTAATGTAAAAAAATTACTTATGCAGCAAGCTGATGATTTTCAGGGAAAGATCGAGCAGAACGATCCTCGCATACGCGTTTGCCGCGATATGATTATAAGCTAAATTCAATTCGTCGTATATACCATAGACATTCTCACGGTGAATAAACCTCGAAAACTTCGTGGAGAAATCATTCTCATAAGCGGCCATATAGGTGATGTCCTTTTCCCCAAGGTTCAGCATAAAATTTTCCCTGACGAGCCTCATGGCATATACCAGCAGCATCTTTTGTTTTTCTCTCCCGATGCCAGACACCTCTTCGGCCCAGCCGATCAGCTCAGCGACCCTTTTCCCGTAGCATAAGCGCATAAGGGAAACAAATTTCTCGAAGTTATACTTGTTCTGTTCATCGGCCCTGACCGCCGTCAGTGCCTTGTTATAATTCCCGTTGGCCAGTCGCACGGCATCGTGTATGATCTCCCCGCCGTCGGGAAAAAGTGTCTGCAGTCCCTCCCCGATGGCTTTATCGCTCATCCGGCTGATCTTTACCGGCTGGGTCCGGCTTTGAATGGTCGGCAGAACATCCTCCGGTGTTTCGGAAACGAGAAGGAATACCGTACCGGCCGGCGGCTCTTCAATGAGCTTGAGTAACTTATTGGCCGAGGTGGTATTCATCCGTTCCGGCAGCCACATGATGAGGATCTTGTATTCCGATTCGTACGATTTAAGACTAAGCTTACGGATGATGGCCGAACTTTCCTTTGTCCCGATAAGGCCCTGTTTATTTTCCATGCCGATACGCTCGTACCATTGGTACTGGTTCATGTAGGGATTCTCAATAAGGGCTTCACGCCACTTGTCAAGCAGGCCGTCACTGGCAGCATCATTCCCCGTGGTTGTCGACGGTGCGGGAAATACAAAATGAAGGTCGGGATGGGCCAGCTTGTTGTATTTAATGCACGACGGACACGTTCCGCAGGCATCGTCGGGCCCTTTGTTGGTGCATGAAATATACCTGGCATAGGCCAGGGCAAGGGCAAGGTTCCCACAGCCTTCAGGACCGTGCAGCATCTGGGCATGACTTATTCTTTCTTCTGCCACTGAATGAATTAATCGCCTCTTGATCTCTTGATGTCCAGGAATATCCCTAAAATACATTCTTTAACTCCAGATTAAAATTTATTAAACGGGTATGAGAAAACAAAGGTAATTAAAAATACTTTTTTTTACCTTTGAGCTTCATTTCGAAAACGAACTATTTTGTTTCACATAAATTCAGTGGATATGCTTACAGTTGATCAGTACAATTTCAGTGGAAAGAAAGCGATTATGAGGGTTGATTTCAACGTACCCCTCAATGCACAGCTCGAAGTAACCGACGATACCCGTATCAGGGCAGCCCTGCCAACCATTAAAAAAATCCTCGCTGACGGAGGCTCAGCCATCCTGATGTCCCACCTTGGACGTCCGAAAGAAGGTCCGGAAGAAAAATTCTCGCTCAAACATGTTCTGGGTAATCTTTCCGATCATCTCGGTATATCCGTAAAATTTGCTGATGACTGCATCGGGGACAAAACCCTTGAGATAAAAAAAGACCTTAAGCCAGGTGAAGTCCTCCTCCTTGAAAACCTCCGTTTCTACAAAGAAGAAACCAAAGGGGACGAAGAATTTGCCCGGAAGCTGGCCGAAGGCGCCGATGTTTACGTGAATGATGCGTTTGGTACCGCTCACAGGGCTCATGCCTCCACAACCATTGTTGCCAGGTTCTTTCCCAACGACAAGGTCTTTGGTTTCCTGATCAACAATGAACTTAAAGCGATGGATAAAGTGCTGAAGAGCCCCGACAGACCTTTCACAGCTATCATGGGAGGTGCAAAAGTCTCCGATAAAATCCTCGTTATTGAAAACCTGCTCGATAAAGTCGACAATCTCATCATCGGCGGCGGAATGACCTATACCTTTATCAAGGCTCGTGGCGGTGAAATCGGCAATTCGCTCTGTGAAGAAGACAAGCTCGACATCGCTAACGACCTGGTAAAGAAAGCCGAAGCTAAAGGCGTAAAACTCATCCTCCCTGTAGATCATGTTATGGCCGACAAATTCGATAATGACGCCGCAACCCGCAAAGGAAAGATCGATGAAGGTGAAGCAGGATGGATGGGTCTCGATATCGGGGAGGAAACCATCAAACTGTTCTCCGGGGTTATCAAGAATAGTAAGACCATTCTCTGGAACGGACCTATGGGCGTTTTCGAGATGGAAAACTTCCGCAAAGGAACCGTGGCTATTGCCGAAGCTATTGCCAGGGCAACTGAGAACGGCGCTTTCAGCCT
>DASQZK010000262.1:0-5794 GCA_035638735.1 Bacteroidales bacterium | reverse complement strand
AGCTTGTTCCTGAAAGATAATGTGCATCTAGTCCTGGATGAAGATGCTGTGATTCTGGCTTCAATGAGACTGGACGATTACCCACAACAGATTACCCGTGTGGCCGGTATTGGGATGGTTTGGCCCCTGGCAGTCATCAATGTCAAAGATGCCAAAAACGTTGCGATCTCGGGTAAAGGAACGATCAACGGCCGGGGTAAACCTTTCTGGGATGTTTTCTGGAACTGGAAGCCGGTTTACGAGGCTAACGATCTGCGCTGGGCACTCGACTACGACTGCAAGCCGCCAAAGATGATCAATTGTGAAGGGATGGATACATTTAACACACCTTGATCATCATTTCATGACTAAAATTACCGGATTCATTCAGAAAGCTATGCCCTTTGCCGTCGGAGGATGTCTCAAAAACTCAAATTATCTGATATTAATTTTAATAAAACCAAATTCTACAAAACAATGAAACGTAACTTCCTGTTTGCAGCCTTGTTCGGTCTGAGCCTGATTATTGGCTTTTCTTCATGTAATAAAAATGAGATCTCCGATTTGCACGATGAGGTGAGCAACCTGGAGGACAGTCTTAGCCAGTATAATGATGACTACTACGTGCTCCTGGATTCAATTATCCGGATACAGAATTCCATTAATGAGAATTACAGCACTGACATTAAGGCGTTCAAAATGAGGCAGATTGCATATTTATTTGAGGCGGTTGCCCGGCAGCCTGAAAATTACGCCGATATGGTGAATGCAACCGAAATGCTTTACACCGACATTAATGAGTTGTTGCCTATATCAGATGAGGCTGTCAAGGATCGGGGAATGGCCAGGGGATTATCTTTCAGTAGCTTGTTTTCAGCTCTCGCCCGTCAGCCTGAGATATACGGACGCATGGATTCAATTGCTGACAAATTTCTCGGTGAATATGATCCGGAATATATTAGTGACGAATTGCTGGATTATACCCGCACTTATGCATTGCCCGGCTTAATGGATGCCATGATGCGTCAACCGGAAGCAGATAGTTTGTTCAATTTGCTATCTGTCAAATACTTAAAACATTCTATTCGATGAGATGATAAGTAGGGGCTGGGAACCGGAAGAGAAGAGCCTGTTCAGTTATTTGTTGTAGGGACGCGCCACCCGGCGCGTCCCTACAACAAATAACTCACTTTTCTGAACAGACTCGGATATTATCCGGGGTTGGAGCGATCCTTTCCCTTTTTTGCTTTGCATCATCCCAACCAAATGCCGATATTTATCCAGAATAAAACCAGTTATCATGAAGAGAAAAACATTAGCATCACTATTGTTGTCTGTCATTGTATCTGTCTTTGCGGTTTCATTATCAGCATCCGTTGTGGTTCCTTACCCGGCGGTTCCTGGCCTCAAAACCAGTGAAATATACCATGTTAAGGTGAACGGCCACCAGGTTTGGACTGAGCAGTTCCGTACACATTTTGATTTTGACAAATTGCCCGATTGGTTCAGCGCACCTTATGTCAGCGTGCAGCAGGAAATCCACCAGGCAGGCTTTGCCTGCAATGGCACCCTTGAGATCTCGGTTACCGTGCCGGGTCCCATTACCAAAGCATCGGTTCGTCCTGCAAGCCGTGAGATAAAAACGAAAGTTGACGGTAATACCCTCACGTTCTCGATCCCCGGACCCGACAAGCTGTATATCGAGATTAACGATTATGCCCCGTTATGCCTGTTTGCCGATCCATTGGAAAAAAATATTCCTTCACCCGACGATCCTGCCGTGCATTATTTCGGTCCCGGGGTGCACCACCCCGGTTATATAAGGTTGAAGGACAATGAAACACTTTATATAGCTCCGGGTGCCATTGTGTACGGAGGCATCAGGGCAGATAGTGTTTCCAATATACGGGTGACGGGCCGCGGTATTCTCGATGGCAATTTTAAATTCAGGAGGATGGTAAGGATGGAGAACTGTAAGAATATCTCCGTGGATGGTGTCATGTTCCGCTATGGAAATGGATGGACCAATACCCTTGTTAACTGTGAAAACCTTACATACCAAGGGGTAAAAGTCCTGAGCTTCGGACCTGGTGGTGACGGTATCAATCCGCTGGAAAGCAGGAATGTTGAGGTCTCGGATTGTTTCCTGAGGTGCACCGATGATTGCATGGCCATTAAATCACCATCGGGTAAATATAACGTGAAGAATATCCTGGTGAAGGATAACACCATGATCGGTTATGCATACAGCGATGGCATTACTATCGGTTACGAAACCAACGGACCGGAGATCAGCAATGTCAAAGTGCAGAACTGTGATATCCTGCTGGCCCGCGGTGGCAGCCGGGTTGATGGCCACAGCGGTTTCAGCATCATTTGTGACGGACCTTCCAAAATCCATGATATCCTTTTCGAAGACATTCGGGTTGAAAAAGCCGAAGACAAACTCTTTGAAATAAATATAACCAATGGTACACTATACGGTAATAATCCCCCGGGTCACGTGAAAAATGTTACCCTGAGAAACATAAAGTGGTACCATACAGGACCAATTGTGCTGAAAGGGTTTGATAAAACACACCGGGTGCAGAATATCGTATTCGTGAATTGTACGGTAGCCGGTCAACCACTCGAGAAAGTGAAGGGGGAAGTAATGGATGTGAATTCGTATGTGGATAATGTAGTGGTAAAATAATAGTATAAGAAGATTGTGTAAAAAATATACACTATTTGTGTAATAATTACACTGCATATGTGATCCATTGGATACAAACAGAGATTTTCTATCTCTGCGCAAAACCTGGTCAAACTTCACCAACCCGCCTCCATCGGGGGCTAATAGCGATAGCATGTTGAATTTCAGCGTGGGTATGGTGCTTCATCGACCTGTCCCGATGGTTAGCATCGGGATGCGTAATAACCAATTCAATCTGCTAAATTTTTCAATCATAGTCCCTCATGCCATCAGCGTAATCATAGTTCAAAAGTTATTCATGGATAATGTTATTTAACATAGGGAATATGGTGCGATTTTTAAATGAAAATGCGATTAACGGGTGGAGGGCGGGGGGTGGGACCCCTGGATAAATGCTTCTAAGATGTATTAACTATATAAAACACACTGTATAAATCCTCCCGGGACGTCTTATCGGACAACTAAAAATTTACCAAATCGTACCTGCCGGCCCGCCGTTTTCAACCCGTAAAAATATAATCCTTCCGGCCGTTCGTGCATATCAATTTTAATTTTGTGCCACCCTTCGGTTGAGGAGGGTAGGTTTTCGGCCTGGACAATTCTTCCCTGGCCATTGAATATTTGCAGCTTATCTTGCGGCTGGGGAGTGTATTCCCCTGATAGCACAATAAAAGTATAGTCATTACATGGGTTAGGATAGCATTTCAACGGGGTGCTTGTACGTTCTTCGTGGACGGCAATCGTAGAATCATACCGGGTACTGTCGTTCAGGATTTCGTACCACAGGGTTTCCTCATTGAATTGGAATAACGGGTTACCTGAATCCATGCTGTATTCCATTTCCGATGAACGTGCACCGGTTTCATCCAGTTTGTATACATAGAATGAATCCCGGGCCTGGAAATTCAACCGGATGGTACCGCTGACGGGTTCACACAGGGCCCTGGTACCGCCAATTTCTACCGGACTGGTTTTTGATGCGTTCCACTGAAAGCCTTCATTTTCCAATCGGGCACTGGTTAATAGCAGAAGTCTTTTGGAATTCCTGATGGGTAATGAATCTAATGCAATCAGTTGTACCGAGGCAAAATCCATGTCATTCGTTGTTGTGATACCCGAAAGGGCAATGTCTTGTAATGTGATCGTTTTATCTTTCAGGAAGCCTGTAGCGCCTTGCCAGTAGGGATTGTCCACCGTAAATACGCCCTGCTCAGCATCCCATGTGAGTTCACCTTTTTCTGAAATGACCGGATTGGAAGGCATGGTGAGTTCACCTTCCAGGTGTGTTGTTGCAGCATCGAAGGAGGCATTTGAGAATCCGTCGACCAGGAATGAAGCCCCATAATCACCACCAGGCATATTCAACACATGGTGGTCCTGGTAGGTTTTGGTATGGTCAAAAATATCCTGCCTGTTATAGTATGCAGAAACCTGTTTCTCCGGGGGACTGATATAGCCAAGGCGATATGGGGTCGCCAGCAACATCTGTGTCATGATCACAGGGTTCATGGCGATATCGAAAAACATGTCCTGGTAACGTTGTTTATACCGGTCCATATAATCGTAATAGGCATGCCACATAATGCCGTCGAGGTCGAGGTATGAACCGTAGGCATAGAGGAATGACGGGGCTTCGCCCTGGAAAATGTAGGGGTAGGGGTGATTGTATTCGCTCACAACCAGCGGCATATTCTTGACACGACAGCGCGGCATGCTGTTTACTGTTGAGGAGGCTGGACTCAGAACCATGGACTTGTTTTGCATGGTAAAATCAGTATTCGAAAAACCGTCCTTGTAGTTTGGGTGATCCCAGTAATGATGGGTATCGATATAGTCGGCGCCAGCCTGTGAATAGATCGAAGCCAGGCCGTAATAGTTATTTGTGAAAGTGACCGGGCATTTAACACCAAGCCTGTTTTCCAGGAATGCTTTCATCGAATCGGTATATTGTCGTTCAAGGTCAAAATAAAATTCGGCATTATCACCTACCCGGCGCTTTGAATATTTACCGATCTCGGTACTTTTTACCCTTTTAATATTTCCAGATGCGATTGACTCGCCTTCCTCCAGACCGATACCACCAAAGCGTGTTATGCTAATGTCATCGAACCGGAATGCACCTGTATTCAGACCAAAGTCGAATTGTACAATGAGGGCATCGGTTGTTTTATTGGCCGTGAAATAAACTTCATAGTTCTTCCAATTGGTTGTTGTCGTATACGAAGGCCCCATCACCCATTCCCATGTCTGGTTTTCCATGATGTTCAGGTTAAGCTGTTGTTCTGAATCACTTTTAGCATAGAAACTTAACCTGTAGTTTTCACCTTTTTCAACACTGAAGTTATTGGTTTTGAACTGCACATGCCAGCTTTCCGTCCCCGGGCTCATAACGGTCACTTTAAGTGATTGGGAACCGGTAAAGCTTTCTTCATTATCGGTAACGATCTCACCAGTTGCTCCGGCAGAAGTTTGGATATAAGGGCTCCAGTTCTGAAGTCCGTTTTCGAAGGAAGGGTTTAAAACCAGTTCAGGTCCGGTGGAATTTTCTCCCGACCAGGCGGTTTCGAGGTTTGCATCATCGGTATATTTATCTCCAATCCAATCATTAAACAGTGAATCCAGTTCGTGTGCATAATAGGGGCCAATGCCTTCTTCCGTATCCGCAAAAATGTAGTCCCTCTGCCATCCATACCATCCGTTAAACATGGAATTTTCATTGGTCAGTTCCAGGGTAGCCATAGCCGGATCGTCGGCGTACGATAGACCCGTATAAGGGTTAACATGTCCGATCGTTTTACGGGCGAAATCTTTCTCCAGCTGAATAACCCTTTGATCAAAGAGGGTGACATATTTCGACTGGTTATTGACTATCGGTGCATTGAGGGTATCTCCTTCCTTGAATACCCTTCCGGAATGGGTGCAGAAATTGAAATAAATGCCTTTGTCTTTAAGGCATTTGATAAAATAGTCCAACCGGTCTAATCTGTCCGTGTCGATGTCAATAGTGTTATCGGCGGAGTTTTCAAACAAACCATATTGCCAATCGACATCAACAAGATGAATACGGACCAGGTCGATACCGAATTTCGCCATCCTTGCCGCGACAACCGGAGCTTTTTC
>DASQZK010000261.1:0-3664 GCA_035638735.1 Bacteroidales bacterium | reverse complement strand
ATGGATCAGGTCATTCAGATTGTTATAGTAGACGTTTCCTTCGTCGTCGGCTGCACTGCCGGTGATAATAAGTTTGATATTCTTGTCTTTCAGGTCGTGCAGAAGTTGTATGGCCGTTTCAATGCCTTTACGGCTGACGATGCGGGTAATCTGGAAAAGTAAGATGTCTTTTTCACAGTCGTAGCCAAGATACTGGTGGAGACATCGGTTCTTCTCGGTGATAAGGCCAAATGGTTTGTTGAAATCCATCACGTTGGGAACCACCACGGCATCCCTCCCGAAGCGGGCTTTGATTGAATTTTTGGCATTAGTGTTGATTACGGCATGGACATTATGTGCGGACCTGAGGGGAAAGACGTCTTCTACGAAATGATTGATATGGTCGTGTGGAGAGAAATATCTCTCGCCCCTTTCCCATGAAAAATCATGATCGTGGGTGATGGTCGGAAGGCCGGTTTTTTCCACTACATTTTTGATAGCAATACCCATCTCGAGGTGGGCAGGCAAGGCTGAAGCATTTTCGGAGATGAGTAATTCAATGTTTTTCTCCCGGGTCCAGGCCAGTATTTTTGTGTATATCACTTTAGAATAGAACGTGATATGGTCGATAAGTTCGCCCGGATCTGTATCGGGAAAGAAGAAGGCTTTTTTCTGACTCCAGTAGCTTTCCGGAGAATGGAACGACATTTCAGGCACCAGGGTTTCATGTTCAGAATCCATAGATCGTTCCTGGTATTGGCCGGAAATAATATAGACATGGTGCCCCATTTGTTTCAGGACGTCAATCCATTTTTCCGTTTCCAGTGCAACGCCGTCAACGCCGCCAATTCTTCCGATAATAATTCCGATTCTCATTGGGCTGATTCTTTCTCATCAAAATTATGAAAATGTAATATTCTCATTCACAGATGGGAAACATAGTTATAAACAATTCAAAAATTTTAATCCGCAGTATACGAATGTAGAAGAGGCATTAAAATTTTTGTAACAACGCAGTTATCGGACATTATGGACAGACAGTATTTAGGCTGGTTTTTGTTTTTCCCGTTACTAGGTCAGGCTGAATTCGGTTTCACCAATCATTTTACCTTCGGCGTACAGTTCAACCTTATATGTACCGGCAATAAGATCTCCGTTATTGTCCCAGAAAATGGAGACAGGAATATCCTGGTTTTCATAAATGATCTCACGGCTCGCGGAATAAGGGATCTCCTGGTCGCCGGAAGTGATAACGCCGGCATCGGATGAACCAAGGACAACACCATCGGGTCTGATAATCCTAAGATAGATGACCTTGGGTCCTGCTTCGGCTACCGTGTTTTTCCTGATCATAAAATCGACCCGTATTTTTTCCACCTTGTCGAACTTGTCTTTTTCACGGCTCCGCTTGTTTAGCGGGACGGCTTCTACATTTGCAGCGATTAGCGTTGTTGCAACATCTTTGATGCTTGTCAGCTCCTCCTTTTCCTGCTGTAACTGCTTATTCTTGTTTTCCGTTTCCACTGTTTTATTACGGAGCTGTTTGTTTTCGGCTGTCAGGATCTGGTTACGGGTATTCAGCGAGTCGATCTGAACGATATAGCTGCGCAATACGTCTCTGATGGTACCGAGTTCTTTTTCGTATTTACGGATTTTTTCTGCATCATTCACCCGCAGTGACAGTAATCTTTTGATTTTATTTTGCTGTTCAACGAGCATGGTATTTAGCGAATCGTTATTTGTCATCAGCGAATCGTACCTGACAATAATATGGTTCAGTTCGCTTTCGAGCGAGTCTTTCTTCTCAGTCACGATAGACGAATATTCCTGGAGTTGGGTTATCATATCGTTACTTTTCTTTTTCTGGACAAAGAAAATTACGGAAACGATAACCAGGGCTACTGATAATACAATCAGTATGATCAGGAGTGATTTTGCTGTTCGGTTGCTGTTTTCCATGTTCATCAATTTTAGCACAAATATACTACACTTCTTTTCGGCCTTCAATACTTCATACTATAAAATCGGGTCTTTTTGGGAGCCATACTGAACGGTGAAAGTATGTGCTGACCTTCTTTTTAACGGACGAAAGAAGGAAAAAAGTATCATCTGTTTTGATCTGTGGGGGAGGCAGGCCTGAAAATGGTCAATTTCCCGCTGACAGAAGTTCAAGTCCTTCGGCTGCAGAGCTGCCACTGGGCGTGTTAAGGAGGGCTTTATAGAACAATACTTTTGCTTCCCTGAGCTTATTGAGTCGGTATTTTGTCCAGGCCAGCATCGTCAGGGCTTCATAATCGAACGGATAAAGGTTGACGACTTTTTCAAAATATTTTTCAGCACCCGTGTAGTCTTCCCTGCCATAATATATCAGGCCTATGCGATGAAGAATAATGGAATTGTTGGGCGTAATTTCGAGGATTTTGTTGTATTGATTAAGCACAATACTATAATTTCCGATAGCTGCAGCCGGCAGGACATAGCCCAGGCGCGGTTCGATGGCGTAGGGCATCAGGTCGACGGCTTTACTGTAGTATGCCAGCGATTCGGTGAACCTCCCGGCCAGGTAGCATATATACCCAAGGCGTAGGTTGACTTCATATCCGTCTTCCTGGTAAACCGATTTCAGGTTTTCGATAGCTTGTGTGTAATCACCCGATGCTTCATGAATATAACTTTGCTGAAAGGCGGCCACTTTTTTTTCATAATTCTGACCATTGAGGGTCAGCGGGAACATGGCGGCCAACAAGGTTATGAACACCATTTTTTGTGCTAAAAGTTCCATTTTAATCCTCCTATTAAGGTTAATCCATTAAATTCGAGTTTATTCAAATTAGTTTCGAAGCCCTGGCTGTCGGTAAAGGTGCTGTAATAATTCAGAAGGGCACCCCGCAATGAAAAGGTCATTTCACCCGTGGGGATGATCAGCGACAGTTCATATTTGCCCGTGACCGTTTCACTTCCATTGTATACTATAAAGCCTTCATGGGTGGCCATATTTTTTATATTTCCTGCCAGTACGGTCGTTTCAATCCATATTTCGGGTGTTACGCTGAAACCCAGCAGGCCCTGTCCGGCAAAGCGCCTGTCTTCGGACATCGTACCCGGGTCCTCGATAAGCCCGTAAGCGGTACCCCCGATGTAAAGATTCAGGTTTCCCAGGGGATATAACATCATGGTATAATCCGCTTCATATTGATTTTGATTGTTCAGGTTTGATGCCGTGAGACCCAGCCCGTTGTCGAGCAACCAGACATGTTTGAAAAGACTGAGCCTTCCCAGCATGTAATTGTCGCGTTTTGCAGGGACCACGAACATGCTTCCGAAGCCACGTTCCCGGTATACCAGACGTGGTGATGAGAAGTTGAGAAAGTGAAAAGCCGGCATGATCGTAAAGCCCCCGCCGGGATTAATAGCCAAACCAGCATAATACTGCAATTGACGGGTAATATGTTCGTAACTGTCGAAAACAGTGGTAGCACCCTGGCTGTAATAGTAGTCGTACTTGTTAAGAAATGTGGCACCATGGGTGAGACTAACTCTTTTTCCCAGGTCGTGTTTCAGAAGGAAGCTGCCATTAAAAAAGCGACGGGTAACGATTTGGTAGCCTTCCATGCCGGCCAGTGTTCCCGGATCAAACAGTGGCCTGTAGTTGGTGTCAAAATTGAAATGCCAGGCGAGGTCGAAG
>DASQZK010000260.1:0-2251 GCA_035638735.1 Bacteroidales bacterium | reverse complement strand
CACTTCGAGGCCGATCATCAGCGTGATCTCTTCACCAAATGAAGCCAGCAGGTGATCGAGTGCCTGGGCCTGTTTCACCGTCCGTGGAAATCCGTCGAAGATGAATCCTTTGGCATCCCGGTTGGCATCGAGGCGTTTTTCAATCATGCTGATCACGATCTCGTCCGACACCAGTTCGCCGCGGTCCATGATCTCTTTGGCCTTCAACCCAAGTTCCGTCTTGTTCGCCAGTTCATTCCTCAGAATATCACCTGTTGAAAGGTGAATCAATTCATAGCGGTCGATGATTTTTTCCGACTGTGTCCCCTTTCCCGATCCCGGAGGGCCAAAAAGTATAAGATTAAGCATTTCCTGTTTTTTATAGATTAAACAAATGAAGATGCAAATATACAAACTATGTTGGGAAAGAAGAGAAGGAGGGAGAAGTAATCAGCAGAGGTGGCGGGCAGAAGGCTAAGGATTGTTTCTCCCATTAGAATTCGGGGTGGTTGCAATTGCCGTCGTACCTGAACCTTCGTGTTAAATTCCTTTGTATCGCCCTACTCCACAACCGTATAAATATCCTTATACCGTCGCCCGTAACCGTCATAATCCAGTCCGTAGCCGACGATGAAATCATTCGGGATGGTAAAGCCGACATAATTGAGCTTTATATCTTTCTGGAAAGATTCTGGTTTATATAACAAGGTAACAATACTTATGGAAGCTGGCCGGTAACCGTCGAGCTGACGCATAATATTTTCGAGGGTTATCCCTGTATCCACGATATCTTCCAGAATCACTATATGCTGGCCCTCGATATTCTGGTTCAGTCCAATGAGTTGTTTAACGCTGCCTGTAGTGGTTGTGCCCTGGTAAGAGGCGAGTTTTAAAAAGGTGATTTGGGCGTCGAAGTGGATCTCCTTGAACAGGTCGGAGGCGAACATGAACGAACCGTTAAGGATGCCGATGAATACCGGTTTTTTATCCGCAAGGTCTTCCGTCAGTTTCGCGGCCATCTCTTTAATGCGTGCCTGGATTTTTTCTGACGGGATGGAAATCTCGAATTCTTTGTCGAGGACTTTTATCTTTTTCATTCATTGGATTATTATGCCGCAAAAGTAATACATATTCAACCTTCCGGCAAATATTCTTGTTATGCTGCATACAATGTTTTACGGCCTTCAGTGAAATTTTTCGTAATATAGTAGCTGATTTTTGCCACCTTTTCACATTAATATATAAAAGCATATTGAACATGAATCCAAAGGTTAGTATTATTATGGGCAGCACATCCGATTTACCGGTCATGGAAAAGGCTGCGAAAATTCTTGATGAATTTGAGATCCCTTTCGAGATCAATGCTCTCTCGGCCCACCGTACACCCGAGCAGGCTGCCGATTTTGCAAAGAACGCTTACGACCGTGGAGTGAGGGTAGTCATTGCCGGTGCCGGTGGTGCTGCACACCTTCCGGGAGTTATTGCCGCCCTCACCCCTATCCCGGTGATTGGTGTGCCGGTGAAAGCCTCTATCTCTATCGACGGCTGGGACAGTCTCCTGTCGATCGTCCAGATGCCCCCGGGAATTCCGGTTGCAACAGTAGGCCTTGATGGCGCCATGAATGCCGGCATCCTGGCTACACAGATCCTCGCAGCCGGCGATCCGGAACTGATGAAGAAAGTGGTAGCCTACAAGGAAAATTTAAAATCCAAGATTGTTAAGGCGAACGAGGAACTGAAAAGCGTCTCGTATAAATTTAAAACGAACTGATTTGAAACATTCACCGGGATATCTTTTTACCCGGGCCGGGAGATGGCTGATTCTCCCGGTTGTTTTTCTTTTATGCTCAGGCCACCTTTCCGGGCAATCCCAAATCAATAATTTTGCCATTGGCTCAAGGCCAGCGGCAATGGCCAATGCATACGTGATGGAATCGGATATATGGTCGGTATACCATAACCAGGCCGGACTGGGCTTCTACCCCCATTTTGCCGTCGGGTTTCACCACGAAAATAAATTCGTATTAAAGGAATTCGCCCTCCATGCCCTGGGTATTACCCTGCCCACCAAACAGGGAACCTTCGGTCTCTCGTACCGTTATTATGGGTACTCAAAATACAACGAGAGCAAGATCGGGCTCGGTTTCGGCCGACAGTTCGGAAATGGTTTTGCTGCCGGTGTCCAACTGAACCTTCACCACGTATACCAGGAAAGCGAATTTGGGAACCGCAACGCCCTCACTGTGGAAGGCGGTATCCAGTATAAACCGGC
>DASQZK010000259.1:0-4006 GCA_035638735.1 Bacteroidales bacterium | reverse complement strand
GAGGGATCTTTTGCCCTCATGAAATTAGGCCGAAAAGCCTTACATTTATTGACTGATAACCGGGCAAACGTGATACATGACAACCGTTGAATTTAAAAATATGGTCATTCCTGTGGGGAACAAACTGTTTCACTTTGCCCGGGTACTGCTCAAGGATGAGAATGAGGCGAGAGATGCTGTCCAGGAGATTTACATCAAACTTTGGAACATGAGGGAAGACCTGGCGTCGATCAAAAACGTGGAGGCCTTCGCCATGAGGCTGACAAAGAACTGGTGTCTTGACAGGCTGAAAGCCAAAAAACCGGTATTTGTTGAATCGTATACCGGCAGGCTCGATATCGGTGAAGAATCGGCCTCACCGCATAAGTCTCTTGAACTGGCTGACTACATCAGCCAGTTTAACTATCTTGCCGGACAACTGCCTGAACAACAGCGCATCATAATACAAATGCGGGATATTCAGGGATATGAATTCGAGGAGATTGCTGAAGTTACAGGGATGTCAGTAAATAACATCAGGGTTTCCCTTTCGCGGGCAAGAACAAAACTCAGGGAGAACCTGAAAAAACTGGATAATTATGGACAGGAAAGAAATCGACCGTCTACTGCATAAGTACTATGCGGGTGAAAGCAGCCTCGGGGAGGAATCCATCCTTCGGAATTATTTTACGTCAGGTGAAAAGATTCCGGCTGATCTGGCTGCCGAGAAAGAGCTGTTCACCATGTATGGAGGTATGACAGATGACGGGCTCAGTAAAGATGAACTGGCAGGAATGCTGGATGATCTGGATCGTTCACCGGCACCACGGTCCATTCGTCCCATCAACCGGCAACGCCTCCTCAGGTTTACAGCCATTGCTGCGTCTGTGGTAATAATCCTGTCAGTATACGTTGGTTATCATTTTATCGGGAACGACCAACACCGGGTTGCCATCACCGACACCTATCAGGGAAATCCTGAGCTGGCCTACAATGAGACCAAAGAGGTCCTCCTTTATGTGTCAGAGCAATTTAACAAGGGCACCGGTGAATTGTCGGCCGTATCAGCGATCAGGGAACCGGTTAACCAGCTCAAAACCCTGAAAACCATGGATGCCGGACTTGATAAACTTGAATACCTCGACAGACTGAAAAACACAGATGGTCCAAAGGGAAACTGAGAAAGTTATAACATGACGAAACGAGGATTTACTGGAATTTAAAAAGAAAATTAACAAAACAGAATATGAAAAAGCTCATTTTAATACTCGTAACGCTACTGTCGGCTGTCGTTCTCCATGCACAGACGTCAGCACTCGACAAGCTCTTCGAAAAATATTCCGGGGCCGAAGGCTTCACCACGGTTTATATTTCGAAAGCCATGTTCCAGATGTTTGCCTCGCTGGACACATCTACAGATGGCCGGGATGATATGCAGAAAACGATCCACGGATTAACCGGTATCAGGATCCTCGCCGTGGAAGATCCTGACAAAATCCCCCAGGGCTTCAACCTGTATAATGCAGTGATGAATGCCACCAAAAACTTCCATTATGAAGAACTGATGGTTGTCAAGCAAGAAGGTAAAGATGTAAAATTCCTTATACAGAAAAATGGTGCTAAAATTGGCGAGCTCCTTCTTCTGGTTGGTGGCACCGACGAAAATGTGGCCATCAGCATCCAGGGAGATATCGATTTGAAAAACATTTCAAATTTGTCTAATATGATGAATATACAGGAAATGAATGAATTGGACAATATCAAGTAGGGGCGCATGGCCGTGCGCCCTTTCCACCCTATTACACAGCCGTGTGCCATCTGTCCAGGGCCATGCACACTGTCACCGCTACAGGATGTTTTCCTGTGTTTTTTTAACATAAATTCACCATGAATCCCTCTTTTTTTGCAAAAAAATCATCATTTTTTTGCCACATACCGGTTCTTAGATACAAATCAGGGGTACACGGCCGTGAGCTCCTGATTTTATGTATCTTATTGTATGCAACTTCTGCATTTTCCCAGCCAACAAATTACCTGGTTAAAGGACGTGTTAAGGATGCCACGACAGACAGGCCGCTTGCATTTGTAAACATTGCCGTTAAAGGAACGCGTTACGGTTGCACAACCGATATTGACGGACGGTTTTCATTGAAGACCCCGGTTACACCCGACGTCCTTTTGCTCAGTTACCTGGGCTATGAAACTAAGGAATACAAGGTGGTGGATCCGGCTTCGTTCCAGAATATTGTTCTGGAAAGCCGTTCTTTAGACCTGGATGAAGTAGAGGTGCGGCCCGGAATTAATCCGGCGCACAGGATTATCGACAGTGTTATGGCTAACCGGAAGATCAACGATCCGGAGAAGCTAAATTCCTTTACCTATGATTCGTATAATAAATTCTTTGTAACGGCTTATAGAAGCTCTGAAAACAAGCCGGAGCTTTCCATTGCTGATACCGTGGACTTTGAAAGGCTAAAGTTTGAAGCAGACCAGGCTGCTAAAAACAGTGGTACCAACAGGATGAATAGTCAAAATTTATACTGGAAACCCGATTCCTCCGCTATTGTTTCCTTCCTGCAGGATACCGGGATGGTACACCCGCTTATTCGCAATTTTTTATCCGATACGGTTAATCGTGCAAAAATGCAGATTGCATTTCAGTTTCTGAAAGACAATCCCTGGTACCTTGAGGATACCGGAATAATATCTGATTCCTCGGGAATTAGCAGGGAAACATTTTCGAAAATCACGTCTTTCGAAGGAGGTCCGGCCGATGCAGATCTCTGGCTGAATCTGGCCGACTCACTTGTACATGAGCCGGCGGTACTTAAGATACTGGTTCCTGCGGTAGACTCTTTGTTCAGCGATACTACCAGGGCGAACAATATTTTTGCCACTACTGGTATCGATACGCTCATGAAAATGAACAACCGTTCTGCCGGATCCGGTGATTTTGATAACGAGGACTTCTCCCTTGACAGGCAATACCTGTTCCTGATGGAAAGTATCACCCAACGCCAGTTCCGACAGCCCGACCTGAGCCGTGAAACCGTTGTTGCCACACGCACTTCGGGATTCCAGGATCCATTGTTTGTGTTGTTGGCTACACAAATACAATCCTTTTCTTTCTACCACAATGTTATTCACATTGCTAAAAAGAATTACATCAATCCGGTTAGCAGGGGAAGCACATCAAAATACTTCTTTCATATAGAAGACACCATATTGTACGCCGGAAGCCCCGACACGGACTTTATCATCTCATTCCAACCTAAACGGCATACGAAATTCGACGGTTTAAAAGGTGTTCTCTACATCAATTCGGACCGGTGGGCCATACAGAATGTCATTGCTTCATCGGCCAGGGATGATAATGTATTCAGCATAAAAATACAACAGCAATACCGCGATATTGAAGGCAAGCAGTGGTTTCCTGATCAGCTGAATACAGAGGTGACGATCAATAATGAAGGTGTTATTGATGTGGAAGGAGGGGAGGAAAATTACATTCCCATAGGCATTGGCAGGACATATATTAAAAATGTTGTTCTTAATCCCGGCCTTAAACGGCGAAATTTCGATGCTGTAGCGGTGGAGGTAGATCAGAGGGCAACCAGGCGGGATTCTTCATTCTGGAATTCATACAGGGCAGTTGTTCTGACAGAAAAGGACCGTGAAACATACCGGTTTTTGGACAGCCTGGGTCGGGAGTACCATTTTGACAAATATGCCAAAAGCTTCTTTACCTGGAAGTCGGGATATATGCCCGTTAGGTTTGTTAATATCAATCTCGGAAGGCTGCTTTTGTATAACCAGTATGAAGGACTTCGGCCCGAACTCGACCTGGTGACCAATCATCGTCTTTCTCCTTATTTCAATATAGGCGGTTACGTGGCTTATGGCAGCAAAGACCGGAGGATCAAATACGGGGTATCAGCCAAGGCCTGGCTTTACAAGGGTTGGGAACCTTCCATTGAGCTGACCTATAAAAATGATATTGCGGCATACGGTGTTGAAAAGATAGAGA
>DASQZK010000258.1:0-8317 GCA_035638735.1 Bacteroidales bacterium | reverse complement strand
TTTGCTTTTGGTCTTTCCGGTCTTGAATACGGACGGTAGTGCCCGTATATTTTTCTATGCTTCTCCCCGCTTTCTCAGCATCATCGTAGGTTTTAAAAAAACCGGCATAATAACTGTACATCCCGGTGTTCGTATCATATTCTTCCACGACCGGGAAAAGACCGTCAAAGCGGTTTTTGGCTACCGGCTCATTGTAATGGCCGAGGTTCACACGGTAGAATGTCGAATCAGGCAGTTTCGGGTTCCTGGGAAATGATAATATCTCGGAATAAGGACAAGCCGAAAGAATGTACATACCATGGTTTTCAGTATATTGCTCCTTAGTCAGCTTGTTTTTGTCGACAACCGTAAATTCAATCCTGCGATTTAGTTCATGGTCTTTTTCAGTCCTGGCATTTTTAATAATCGGGAAAGATTCACCATAACCATGTGCCATGATCCTTTCACCGGCAATACCCTTATCAATAAGGTAGGACCTGGCACTGGCAACACGCCGGCCAGACAGAATAAGGTTTGAATAATAACTTCCCCTGGCATCGGTATGCCCGTTGAGCTCAATAACTACATCAGGGTTAACTTTAAGGAACCTGGCCAGATTATCCAGTTCGGTTTTCGACGACTCGCGTAAGGATGCTTTGTTATAATCGAAAAGTATGTTGTTCAACCTAACGGCCTTGTTCACTTCAATGGGCTCGAGGAAAACATTGACCGCTGTTTCACCGGCTTGAAGCTGACCAGCCCTGAAATCCTTTTCAGCCTGGAAGAAGCCGGTCCTGCTTACCACCATTTTTAGTTGTTGCCCTGTTTTGACCTTCAGTTCAAAATCGCCTTTAAAATCCGTATCCGTTAAATACCTGACTTCTGTACCACTTTCGTACATGACAATATCGCAGTCGGAAAGAGGCTGACCGGTGCCGGCATTTCGTATGGTCCCTTTCAGCCTGATCTCTGGTAGCGCTGTCATTACCTCAGTGGTGCTGACAGCAGGTTCTTCCCGGGCAGTCTTGCTTTCATCCCTGTTAACGGTAACTTCGGCCACGTCTCCTGGCTCAACGGGCTGCTCAACAGTTTCAATCACCGGCAGCTTTTCCTTCTCTGTATTATCTGCCAGAACAGATTGCGCCTCAATAGGTACATCCTTGATTGCCGGGGCTGATGTTATTTCACTGGAAGTTTTCTCATCCGCATCCGGTGCCGGCAGTATCTTCTCATTCTTTGCGGGAGGCTCCGGTATTTTGTTAACGGTTGATTCCACCGGTTCTGCTTTTAGCGCCAGGATCCGGTAATCTTTATCTGTACCGAGCGTATCAGGGAACAGGTAAAAACCCTGGTCGTTGGTTACAACATTATTTAACCTGGCCCCTTCCGTATAAAGTTCCACGGTAGTTCCCGACAGGAACTTATCTTTAACCACGGGAATGATAACCCCGCCAGCTTCGCCATTTTCCGTGCTCCGAACAGAATCATTCACGGTTTTGTCAACTGCCTCAACAGCATATCCGCCTACAAAAAGATCATTAGAACCCGAATGGAAATTGACCGAAACACACCCCTTTTCGTCCGGAGCTTTCAGACTGAATGAGACTGCATCGAAAAAGAAGCCGTTTTTGCGCATCACCAGTGTATAAAGCGAATCTTCATCAAGTGAATATTCATACATACCGTTGCGGGAAACAAGGGGAACCTGGTTTTTGGAACCATTTTTCCCAATTTTATATGTAATACCATTGAACAAACTGTTATCAGGAATCTGAACTTTATGTCCGGCAAAGTAAATGACCTGCGCACGTTCTTTATAGATGGAATAGATGTCATCTTTTCCTTTACCATTGAACCTGTCACTGCTAAAAAAGCCCATGGTCTGATCCGTATTGAATACGATACCGAAATCGTCCCCAATGGAATTGATAGGTGGTTTCATATTGGTAACATCCCCCCATTTCCCCTCTTTTTTGACGGCTCTGAAAATGTCGAGTTTCCCCATCCCGGGATGGGTGTCGGACGAGAAATATAGTGTGTCGCCCCCAGCAATTGACGGAAATAATTCATGGCCAAACGTATTGACAGAATCGCCAAGGTTTACCGGTTCACTCCAGTTCCCGTCTCGTTGTTTTGTGGAAAAATAGATATCCGTCTCCCCTTTTCCTCCGGGCATATCGGAGATAAAGAAAATGGATTTGCCATCACGCGAAAGGCTTGGCTGACCAACGGAATATTTATCGTTGTTAAAATTGAACGCACTAACAGGTTCACTCCAGTTACCGGTCGGATCCTTTTTACTGTAATACACCTGCAGAGAACTCAGTACAGTATTCGACCGCCTGTTTTTATCGCCCATAATGGTCCTGGTGAAATAGACCTCACTGCTGTCAGCACTGAAAGTGGCATCCCCGTCGTGCATATATGAATCGAGACCCGGGATTTTTCTCACGGGATCCTCCCCGGTGAGATTCTGCAGGTCCACATAATACAAGTCGGTGTTAACAACGCCAATATTTTCCGAGAAATTGATGAATTTTTTGGTACTGCCCTTCCGCGATGAGGTAAAGATAATTCCGTTTTGAAATAATACCGGGGCAAAGTCGGGTTCAGGTGAATTGATGACATCTATGTTTGCCACTTCATACTCCGGTATCTCATCGAGCCATTTTTGGGCCATATAGCATGATTCAAGATATACCTCACCCATGGGGTCGTTTGGAGCAACCTGTATATATTTTTTAAACTGTTCTGCAGCTTCTGCATACTTGGCTCCGTTTTTTAGTGAATTGGCATAATTTAAATAGTTCTCAGGTTTGTTCAACCGTGAACTTCTGTCCAGAATCTGTTTATATTCCTCTGCAGCTTCGAGGAAACGCCCGGTAAGCCGGTAGCAACTGGCCAGTCTTTCCCTGGCTTCATTCCTGTACTTATAATGTCCCTTTTTAATCTCTTTGAGATAAAATGGTATAGCCTCCTCAAAAAGATTGCGACCGAAATACCGGTCTCCCTCGCGAAGATATTTCTGAGCAAACGTTCTGCCCGGGAAAAACGTCATTAACACTAAGAAAGGAATAATATGTCTGCGTTTAAGTACCAAGTCACTATTTTTTTAGTATTCTGAATCAGAAATAATATCGCGGGTGAATGACCCTTTTTTCAGGAGGGGGCAACAGTTCAATACCGTAGCTAATCCCGAACTCATGGGCTCCGCTGGAATATTTTGTGAGCGGCGAAAGCGTATAATCGTATGAATATGTCACTTTCAAACGCCTGGTAATGTCGAATTTCACCATGCCCACTATTGCATCACCGGTACGGTATGAGAGGCCTGCCGCGAACTTTTCGGGATATACCAGACAAACATTGATATCGGCCTGGACAGGTGCGCCCCTGACATATTTCACCAGGAAGCCCGGTTCGAGGATCAAATCCCTGGTAACATCAATCATGTATCCGCCAAGCACGTTAAATGTTTTTTCCAGTATGTAAAGTTCATTCTGCTGGGAGTTAGCCACTCTCGATTTCATATTAAAAAGATGGTATGCCGAAGCCCCGGCATAAAACTTCTCCTCCTGGTAATAAACCCCGGTCGAAACATCGGGCATCATAACCGATTCACGGGTGGTGGGTATGGCCGGGTCATCGACATCGGTCCTTACCAGGTCGTTATAATAATATGAACTGTTTAAAAGCCCGCCTTCAAGGCCCATAGACAGTTTACCATTTCCTACGCCGATATGGTATGTAAAAAAGCCTGTAGCGTTAAAAGTATTGGTAACGGCAATATTGTCCTGGGTCAGTTTAAAACCAAGTCCAATACTTTTTGACTGAACAGGTGCCTGAAATGTGAAGATATTCGTTTGTGGAGCTCCTTTGATTTTCAGCATTTGGGTCCGGTTTTTAACGGAGCCCACTACCCATTTTGAACTGCCGGCATAAGCAGGGTTGACAAGCATCCTGTCGAACATGTACTGGCTAAACAGAAAATCCTGCTGTCCGTGCACCGTGACCGCGCTGCAGAAAGCCAACAATAAAACTATTTTTATCCTTTTCAGCATATCTCTGTCAAACTATCGGTGAATGATTATATAGCCCTTATGCACTTCACCGCCATTACCCAGGTCAAGAAGGTAAAAATAGGTACCGTCGGGCAGGTCAATACCCTTATTTGAAGTACCTCTCCATGTATTATCGTATGGACTGGCTGAATACACCTGGTTCCCCCACCTGTTAAAAATCCTTAGGCTGTTTTTTTCGAAATATTCAATGTGGTTCACGAACCAAACATCGTTGAAACCATCGCTATTGGGTGTTATTATCTGCGGAACAGGATCGGTTAAGTCTTCCAGACACAGGTCAACGAACACGGTCATTGAATCGACATCCCGACAATAGTCATTTAATACCGTGAGTATATAAGTGGTGTTAACCGACGGACTGGCAAAGGGCTCAGCTGTGAGTGAATCGCTGAGAGTTGCAGCATTATTCCATTGGTAACGCATGCCACCCGAACCCACTAACTGTATGCTGTCGGTAATACAGATGGTTACATCATCACCGGCATTGGCCACTGGCGGTTCCTGTGTGTCGACCTTAACGTCCTGCCCGGCTACCGGAATGTTCGGACATAACCCCGGGGAATAGAAGACAACATAGCCGGTGGTTACCCCGGGTGAAATACGAATGGTATCGTTCAAATCGCCCGTGCTCCATACATAACCGGCCGACGGGAATGCCGGGTCTTCATCATGCCAGAGCAGAATAGAATCGCCCAGGCATATACCTTCCTGTTCGGCAAACATTGTAACTTCAGGATAAGGATGAATAATCGGGAAAACAGACGATGATGGCCTGCTTTGGCAGCCAGCCGAATCAATCCCTATCACAGAAATAACATCTTCTTTACGTAATGAGTCGGTCGTATAATAGTTACTGCTGCCCCACTGGATGAGATCCGTGCCATTATTGTAGAACGCATATTGGGCGAGATCTTCAGGCATCGTATAATAGACTGTATTGTCGCCGAGGCAAATGGTATCGACGGAACATGAAAGTGACACCTCCGGCAACGGCAGTGGATTAAAGAAAAGTGTGTCGGTGCCGGTGACCACACATCCGAAATCATCTGTCGCAACCACACTCAGCGATGAGAAGTTTACGGACAGGCTCAATGTATCTTCACTAGTTTTGGCAACAATCGCAAAGCTGTCAGATAATACATATCTGGCAAAACCGGTTGTGGAAATAAATTTTACCGGTTCATTCTTGCAGAGTGTTCCGATTTTGGAGGCTGAGAGGTGAAGTTCCGGGGGATGAACGACCAGGGTATGAACGGTATCTGACTGAGTCAGACATCCATTCTGGAAGACTTCGGCATAAAGCGCATTGTTCCGGGAAATGCCGGCGATGGTGTATTCATTCAGAGATGAATCCTGGATTACACTATTTTCGTCGTAAAAGACATAGCGATCAAATCCGGCCGGCTCAGCAAGGTATGTAAGACGTTGTCCTTCGCATACCGTATCGCCGGGAACTCCTGCCACAGAGAGTGTAACCGGGATGATTTTATTGACCCTGATGTTGAAGTCTTTTTCAACGGAGGGACATTCCTGCTGGGCATTATCCTTCAACAGGGTGTGTATAACCGTATCGGAAACAGGCATAAACGAGAAGGAGGTATCGGTTGAAAAAGCCCCACCATTCCAGGATATACTGAAATTAGTGGCCGAGATATTACGAATCGTTAGTTCAGCTGGTTCATTTTCACAAACGTCCTGGTAGGCATCAATCTGATAATCGATAGCATTACATGCCGTAGCATAACAGGTTTTTACCACCGAAGGCTCACTGTCGCCACAAGGCTGACTGCCGGTGGCAATAACCGACACCTGTACGGAGTCACCTCCGCTGAGGCCGTTTATCTCGTGAAGCAGCCCCGTCGTTCCTGACGATGGAACAGCATACGCCTGTCCGTCGATACTTACCATATAACCATAGGCATCCGGAATACTGTCCCAGGTAAATGACAGTGTAGAGTCGGTGGAGTTGCCGCAATTAACCTGGGGTTGATGGCGTTTTTCCTTTACTGTTACCTGCAACGGATCGCTCATCTCACCTGAACAGCCGCCGTTTATACCCAGTGCGGTAATTTTATGACCATTAGTCCAGCTATGGGAGTCGTAAGTATTGATGCTTTTCTCAACCAGTAAATTAAAATTGTCGTAAAATCTGTAATGATCATATCCTGCCGGCGTTGCCATGAACGATATAAACGCTCCATCACAGATTTCATTATCGCTGTCCGAACCTGCCATGGTAAGCTTTTCCGGCTTGTTGGTGACATTAATTGTTAAGTATCTGACTTTTGGCGGACAGAATGGTTCATCCGTGTTTTTAACGGTAAGGGTAATCACCGTATCGCCTGCCGGTACAAATGTCAGTGAAGTACTTTTACCCGGAGCATTGGATCCCCACGTCACCAGGTAATCTCTGATGCTGATATCCGTTATTTTTAAGGTGAGGCTGTCTCCACTGCAAACCGCATAATGATCATCAATGGAAAACGTAAACGGGGTACAGAATTCGGCATAACCGGCAGCCGGTTGTGATACGTCACTGTTACCACAAGCCCCATCACCTATTGCCATGACTGACAATAATGTAGCATTACCCTGGTCGATTGATATAATAGAGTGACTAAGCCCGGTATAGCCACTCGATGGAATGATGAAAGGCCCGCTATCCCGGCTGACCAGGTATCCGTTCGCCTCAGATACGGGCTCCCAGCCAAAGACAAGTGTAGAAGCCGTCGACGACAGGAGATTTATCTGTGGCACCTCCAGGGGCTGATCAACGTACACCCTGACCGTGTCTGAAAAAGCAGGACAACCGTTATCCACGGCCTTTACATATATACTATGCCCGTCAGATGGGTCATCCGACACCCACGTATTGTCGGGTCCGTCCTGCACATTCAGACCATTATCATAAAAGGCATACCTGTCAAGATCGGGAAGATCAACAGTAAATTTCAAAGGACTACCTTCACAAATGGTATCATTTCCGGCAGAGCTCGTCAGGTTGATTTGAGGTTTAGGTGTTGAAACAATGGTAAATGATTTCGTCACTGATGGACAACCCGGCTCGTCAAGATTGGTGACGGTGACAGGGAGGCTTCGCGGGGTTTCAATTTGCAGACCATATTCCAGGTTGGACGATGAAACCCCGTAATCCCACTGAACAGCATAGTTGGTAATATTCAGGTTCTCTATCGAGAGTTTAACATAATCATCTTTACATCCTTCTATCACAGGATTCGACAAGTCGAAATCAATTTCCTGGCAATCGTTCGCAAAACACTCAACGGTATCGGAAGCCATACCATTTCCACACGATGATGCATCTATAGCTCTCACCACCAGGGAATGAGATTCACCGGCCGACAGTCCTCCAAGAAATTCAGATACAGCCGAAGAGCCGGCCAGGGGAATCCTGAAGGCCGCCCCATCCAGACTCACCTCGAAACCGGTAGCCCCGGTTACTGAATCCCATCTGAATTCAAGTGAGCTTGTTGTGGAAGGACCACACATGACCTGAGGGGGGGGTAAAAGTTCTTTTACTGTGGTAACAATACTGTTGCTCCGGTCACTAACACAATTCTTATCGGTTGCCCTTACATAAACCCTCTCATTATCCTGAAGATCGGGTACAATAAGTGCATTTCCTGCCCCTGACTGCATAAGGGTATTTCCCGCATAAAATTCGTACAGATCGTAACCAGACGGGGAGGCTGTGAAAATCACCGGATCGGTATAACAAATGGTATCGTTAGACACCGAACTAGTAAGACTAACACCAGGCGTGTCGAGAACCGTCAGGTTGAGGGTGTCGCTAATTATTTCGGAACAGCCGTTAATATCGGTTATTTTTACATAAATCCTGTCGCCATTAGTAAATCCGTTCCCTGTGAATTGGTTTTCTGATGAACTTTGCATCAATGTCGAATTCACATAAAAATTATACCTGACAAAATTCTTTGGTGAAGCTGTGAATGTTACACTCTGGTTGGAGCAGATGGTATCACGCTCGGCTGAAACATGCAGGTATACACTCGTAATGGGGGTGACCTGTATCTTTTCCGAAAACGACGATGAGCAACCTTGTTCATCAATGGTTAAGCTGATGTCCTTGATGCCGGGGCTGTTCCAACGTACTTCATACGGTCCTTCGCCCGATCCCGATACATAAGCTGCCGAATCAAATCCCCACTTGAATTCAGGGAGGTTATTATAGCGACCCGAAAAACGTATGACGGCAGCTTCATTTTGGCAAACGG
>DASQZK010000257.1:0-5731 GCA_035638735.1 Bacteroidales bacterium | reverse complement strand
GGCCGCATGTCCAAACTGGTCGTACCTCGACCGTTTCTGAGGATCGGAAAGAATCTCGTAAGCCTCGGCAGCTTCCTTGAATTTGTCTTCCGCCGTATGATCATCCGGATTTTTGTCCGGGTGATACTTCAGGGCCATTTTCCTGTATGCCTTCTTTATCTCTTCCTGCGATGATCCTTTGGTAATCTCCAGTACTTCGTAATAATCTCTTTTTGTCATACGATTTTATTCCCCTATTATAACTTTTGCATACCTGACAACTTTGTCGTTCAACAAGTACCCCTTCTCAATGACGTCTACCACTTTCCCTTTATTCTCTTCTTCCTGCACGGGAATCTTGGTCACAGCTTCATGCATGTCGGTATCGAATTCATTGTTGATGGAATTCATCTCCTTAATTCCCTGCTGCTTGAGGAAGTCCTTAAACTTATTGTATATCAGGTAAATGCCTGCGCGGATTGCATCTATATCGGTCGAGTCTTCCATGGATCCAATGGCCCGCTCAAAATCGTCCATTACGGGCAGAATCTTGACCAGCACGTCTTCACTGGCAGATTTTAACAGCTCGGATTTTTCACGTAGCGTTCTTTTCCGGTAGTTGTCAAACTCGGCTGTCAGCCTGAGGTATTTTTCCTGAGTGTCTGAAAGACGCTTTTCACACTCATCCTTTTTTATATCGTCTGTTTCCTCCTCAGTAGCCCTGGTGTCTGCATCCTGCTCCTGTACATCTGCCTGTTCTTCAACTTGCTGTGCTTTTGTGGCTTTTGCTTCATTTTCCATATTCATATCTCTCTCGTCGGTTACTTTCCTGGATGATTTTTTTGCCATATTTTTACTGGTTAAGTGTAATAAGTCGCCATGCAGCCATCAAATTTTTTGCCAAGATACAACGTGAAGACAATTTGACATATTTTATTTGTCAAAAGGGGATATTTGGCAGACAGGAAAAATTACTGTTGATGGACGATCATGGATAATCCGGGTGACAAAGGTCCCGGGAAAAATAAAAACACCGGTCTGCGTAAAAGCAGGAGCGGTGTTTCATGAATCAGATGAATTAATGGTCGACCGGGTGGTCCCGGTGAAAACCGGTAATTTAACCTCAGTTTGTCATAGTGTTTAACGCTGCATCGAGCTGGGGACCTCTCAGGTTTTTGGCCACGATGATACCGTTGCCGTCGATAAGAAAATTCGATGGAATGCCCCTGACCTGGTACATGGCAGCCGGTACCGAGTTCCAGTATTTAAGGTCGCTTACATGAAACCTCCAGTCGAGGTTGTCTTTTTGGATGGCATCAACCCACTTGTCCTTGTCGGCATCGAGTGAAACACTGTATACCGTGAAGCCGTCACCGTTTTTGAATTGTTTGTCTTTATATGCGTTGTAGGTTCTCACCAGGTTCGGGTTTTCACGCCGGCAGGGCGGACACCACGAGGCCCAGAAATCAATGAGAACAACTTTGCCGCGCAGGGAGGAAAGTTTTAACAATTCGCCGTTGGGGGAGGGGTATTCGAGCTCGGGCGCCCGATTGCCAACGTTCAACCCGACTTTCGCCTGCGGTGTTTCCGTTTTAACCTTTTCGTCCTTTACACCAGCCGATGAATCGCTGTTGTTGTTGCCTGAACATGCACCAAAGGAGATCATTCCGGCCACCAGTATCAATACGATTGATTGTTTCATTTTATCCTTGTCGTTTTTGGTTTATCTATATATGTAAATCTGTGCAAATATAAACAAAAATTTTTTTCATCCGTTCATCATATTCTTTCAATAGCGGCCCCGATGGCATTCAGTCGTTCATCGATACCCTGGTAGCCCCGGTCTATCTGTTCTATGTTGTGTATAGTGCTGATACCGTCGGCCGACATGGCGGCTATGAGCAGGGCGACGCCTGCGCGGATATCGGGAGAGGTCATGGTGGTGGCCCGCAGCCTGATCTTTTTGTCCTGGCCTATGACCGTAGCTCTGTGCGGATCGCACAGAATGATCTGGGCGCCCATATCGATGAGCTTGTCGACGAAGAAAAGGCGGCTTTCAAACATTTTCTGGTGTATGAGCACGCTTCCTTTGGCCTGGGTGGCAACCACGAGCAGCACGCTCAGCAGGTCGGGGGTAAGGCCCGGCCAGGGTGCGTCGGCAATAGTCATAATGGCTCCGTCGATAAAAGTCTCTATTTCGTAATGGTCACGGGCGGGTATGTGGATGTCGTCATTTTCAATGTCCAAATGAATACCCAGCCGCCGGAACGATTCGGGGATGATACCGAGATGCTCAAAACCGACATTTTTCATGGTAATATCAGAACCTGTCATGGCGGCCATTCCGATGAAGCTGCCGATCTCGATCATGTCGGGAAGAATGCGGTGGTCGGTTCCGCTGAGTGAAGTGACTCCCTCAATGGTCAGGAGGTTGGATCCGGTTCCGGAGATCTGTGCACCCATACGGATCAACATCCTGCATAATTGCTGGATGTAAGGCTCGCAAGCGGCATTATATATGGTGGTGACACCTTCGGCAAGCACAGCGGCCATGATGATATTCGCTGTTCCGGTTACCGAAGCTTCATCGAGAAGCATATAGCTGCCCTTTAATTTCTTTGCATTAACATGATAATGGTAGTGGCGTTTATCGAAGACAAATTTAGCACCCAGATTCTGAAAACCGGTAAAATGGGTGTCGAGACGGCGTCGCCCGATCTTGTCTCCGCCCGGTTTCGGGATGTAGGCTTCGCCAAAGCGCCCCAGTAGCGGACCAACGATCATCACCGAGCCTCTGAGTGTGGCACTTTTTTCCTTGAAATCATCGCTTTGCAGATATGAAATATCTACATGGGCCGCTTTAAAACTATAGGTGTTTTGGTCTTTTTTGACAATTTCCACACCAATATCTCCAAGCAGTTCAATAAGTTTGTTTACATCCCTGATGTCGGGGATGTTACTAATGGTAACCGTATCTGGCGTAAGGAGGGTGGCACAAAGGATTTGCAGTGCTTCATTTTTAGCACCCTGGGGAATGATCTCCCCCTTCAGCCGGTGTCCACCTTCGATGCGGAAACTGCTCATAAAACGGCGAAAACTGTTATTTTGATTTTCTTTGAGGTCGCTTTTTCCTGTTCTTATTCAGGATTTCTTTTGTTTCGAGCAATTTAATGACATCATCGGTATTTTCGATCTGCCCGCCCGAAATATCTTTTAGATCGCTGAATATCTGCTCATCATCCACAGCTTCACGGTTCCAGGTAAGGTACGATTTTTTCATGTGGTTGGCGAGGGTGGCAATCAGTTGCTCTTTTTCCTCACCTTCTTCCATATCGAGGGCCTCCTTGATCATCATCTCGAGTGAACGCCCGTAATGCTTGTATTTTATGCGGTTCTGGTTGTAACCTATGTGATTGGGCTTTTCTGCAAGACGTGAAGGCTCAGGTGCTTCATACGGCGAATCGATGTCGAGTTTGAAGTCGGAAATGATGATGAGGTGGTCCCAAAGTTTATGTTTGAAGTCACCCTGTTCCCGCAGGTGAGGATTTAAATTTCCCATAATATTGATAACGGTCCTGGCGGCTTTGTTCCGTTCTTCCCTGTCTTCAATGGCACTTACATGCTTTACCATTCTCTGAACATTCCGGCCGTACTCGGGGAGTACCAGCCTGTTTCTGCGGGTATTATAATCGTAATCCATGTTTTTTATCTTTTTGCAAAGCTAATTGAAATTTATGGAGTTAACAAGACGAGGGAAAGAAAAGGGAGGGGAGGGCTTTGGGTTGAGTGCTGAGAGCAGAGAGCGATGAGGAAAGGCAAATTTATTCTGACAGTATTAGTTTTATGAAGGAGATGAAATATAAGTAATTATATAATTTACAGAATGGTTGGCTTGAAGGTATTCTGAAGAGGAGCCAATGAACTTTTTAAACCAATTATTTTTTATTCAGCCTGGAATGTGTAATAATTACCCGTAGATTGTATATTAATTACACATAGTTATTGCTGAATCAAATTTTAAGACGAGGTCTGCCCTGAGCCTTTTGCTCTCAGTCCTGGTCTCTCCGCCCTCATTCCACAATATTCAGTTTGGCAAATTTAAGCAGCAGCTGCTTTTGGCCGTGTTCCTTGAAAAAGACTGTGACCTTGATGTTCGGGGGTGTACCTTCTTTGTTGATTACTTTTCCGCGGCCGAAACGGGGATGTTCCACCTCCATACCAACCTGTATTTTTAACGGATCGGCACTTACGGTTGGTGAAGCGGCCGAAGTGTTATCGATTTTTACAAGTTTTTTACCGGTAGTGAAGGATGGTGGAGGAGTGGTCCTGTTGTTACGGCCGGGGGAACGGCGTGAGCGGCTGGTGTCAGATAATGGTGTTCCGCCTTCCATGGCAGCCTGCCTCATGGCCAGCGATGGTGGCAATTCAAGGTATTGCTCATCAATTTCAGAAATAAAGCGACTAGGGTTGCAGTTGGTAAGCACCCCCCAGCGGTATCGCGTACCGGCGTAGCTTATGGTCACTTTTTCTTTTGCACGGGTGACGGCCACATAGAACAGGCGTCGCTCTTCTTCCAGGTCTTTGGGCATGGATGTCGACATTTGTGACGGGAAAAGTTCTTCTTCAAGGCCAGCCAGGTATACATGTCTGAATTCAAGTCCTTTAGCTGAATGGACGGTCATCAGGGTTACTTTGTTCAGGTCTTCTTCCTTCTCATTATCGGCATCGGTATAAAGGGTAACCGTTTGAAGATAATCGGCCAGGGCTGTGGATCCTGCGTTCTCCTCGTTTTCGTTGTAATCCCTGATACTGTTCAGTAATTCTTCGATATTTTCAAATCGACTGATACCTTCCGGCGATTTGTCAGCGGTAAGCTCTTTCAGGATTCCTGTAGTAGTGGCAACAGTGTATGCCAGGTCAAAAGCCTCCATCTCTTCGGCTTTTTCCCTGAATCCGGATAAGAGGTTTACAAATTCGACAAGTTTTCGTATGGTACCTGTATTGAAAGCCGTGCGGAGGAACGGGCCGTCTGTTAAAACCTCCCATATCGGAACGTCGCGACCTGAGGCGGCAGCTTCGATCTTTGCCATGGTGGTTTTACCGATCCCCCGCAACGGGAAATTTATTATGCGCTTCAGTGATTCGTCGTCGGACTGGTTGACGATGACTTTGAAATAAGCCAGCACATCCTTAACCTCTTTGCGTTGGAAGAATGAAATGCCGCCGTATACCTTGTAAGGGATGTTCATTTTTCGCATCGATTCTTCGAAGATCCTCGACTGGGCATTTGTCCGGTACAGAATGGCCATGTCGCTGTAGCGTACCTGTTCACCCATGGCGGCATCCCTGATCAGGCCGGCCACGGTAAAACCTTCTTCATTGTCGGTACGTGCTTCAATGACCCGGATCTTTACCCCTTCATCATTTTCCGAATACACTTTCTTGTGCAACTGGCCCTGGTTCTTTGCGATTATACTATTGGCAGCATTCACGATATTCTGTGTCGACCTGTAATTCCGTTCCAGCTTGTAGGTGGTTGCCTCAGGGTAGTCTGACCTGAACGTGAGTATGTTCTCAATCCTGGCCCCGCGGAAGGAATAGATACTCTGTGCATCGTCGCCCACAACACATAAGTTGCGGTGTTCCTGTGCGAGTTTTTTCACGATCACGTACTGCGAATAGTTCGTGTCCTGGTACTCGTCAACCAGCACGTAACGAAAGGTGTTCATGTATTTGTCGAGGATCGCGGGAT
>DASQZK010000256.1:0-7290 GCA_035638735.1 Bacteroidales bacterium | reverse complement strand
GCGCGTACTCAAATGGAACAAAGAAGAGGGCAAACTTCCCATGTTTGCCAGTTTAAAGAAAGGCCGTCTCTACATCCTGCCGGCTGAATATGTCAAACGGGTATCCGGAAAAGTCCATAGCGCGTCGGCTTCTGATTCCTATCAGGAGTGGAACGGATATGATGCCGACAAATGGGATTATCAGATCGAGTGGCCCCGGAAAGGGACCAAAGCCATCCCGATCGGGACGGCAGCCAAGATTTATTACGAGTCGGACAAGATCATGAAACCCGGGGACAGGAAAGGCAAACCCCACTACTATGTCCACGAATTTGACAAAAGAAAACGTCCGGCCAGCGTGCTTGGACACGTCCTGGTCATCTCAAATATTAAGATAGACGAGCGAGGCATACTCAACTAACCAAGGAAACAAAGTGATGAGAAAAAAATCTGCAGTAAAAAAAACAACGGCAAAGAAGAACGATTTCAAAGGCTATAAACGGTCCGGATGGAAGCGGACCTCAACCGGTAAAAAAGTAAAGGCATAACCATGGCTATCCGGTATGCAAAAAACCCGGCAGAACTTGTCATCCAAAACCCAACACGAAGAACCATGAAAAGAAAACGTAAGTCGAACGGCCAGTTTGCAAAGGGCAAATCAGGAGGCCGTAAAAATCCATCGAAACGCTCCACCCGGTCAAGGAAACGTCGCACACGTAAAAACCCTGACGTCGGATTCGTTGTCCCGGCCCTGCTAACGGCCGCCGGTCTTGTCGGTGTTCGGTTTATGAACCAGGGCATTAGCAAATATGGAGGAAAGCTTCCGGAGAATGTGCAAAAATGGGGATCCGCAGGATTGCCCGTCGTTGCCTCTATTCCTCTGCTTGCATCAGGGCGCAGTGATGCTATAAAAAGTGCAGGTCTCGGACTGCTGCTTGGAGGCTTGAATAACACCGCCGATATCATCCTCAAAAAACAGCTGGATGGCTCGGGCGTACCCGGACTATCAGATGGCCCGGTCTACCTGGGTGATGGTGGTATGAGCGTACAAAATGGCGTTCTCTACAGCGGGAATAAGCCAGTTGCTCAAATTACTTCTGGCCCCATGACCCCGCAAGCTAACAACCCGGATCCCTATCTGGGCGACAGCTGGGAGTCCGGAGAAGCCTGGGAAGCGTAAGGTATAAACGATTCTCACATAGGATGCGTCTGCAGGGAACCCGTGTCTGCAGGAAGTAACAACAACAGACACTAAAGGAAAGGCAAATCCTATGTCATTCAAAGCACAAGCATTTCTACCACCCGGCGTGAGTGTATACCCGCGCTACGATACGCAGTTGATTTCAGGAGCTATCAGCAAACTGAAATTCTTCCTGCCTACCCCAGGCACCGTTGACGATGCCGACAACAATTATGTTGCTAATCCCTTCCCAGGGGCAACAAACGTCGTACTGCTCGGTATCAGCCTGTCTGCTACCCAACAGATCATCACCGATGATTCGGCCAACTCAATTGATGCGGCAAAAATCACGAACAGTCTGTACGATTCAGTCCTTCGCCTGGACACGAATGGCGGACGTGAGCAAAAGGTTCTGGAGCCGGTTTACAATTACATGAACTTTGCCCAGAGCCGGTCACAGGCCACCGGCGATGCCACCAACGGCACCGTTAACCAGGTTGTGCTGCAGTCTACCGGACCACGCAAGATTCCGAACTACTTCTTCTTCAGCAAATCGGAATCCTTCCAGCTCTATCTCGAATTTCCGGGTAGCAGCGTAACCTTCCCAACCACGGCCAACTGGACCACATCGGCTCAGTCCGGACGCGGCGGTTTTGGGATCAAGGCAACGCTTTGGACCGCGGACATGAACGAGGCACAGCTTGCTCAGTTTAACGCGAAGCTCAACGCTGCCGCCAACTGATCTGAGAAACACCGGCAACCATACGGTTACCAACTGGTACATGATCCACCCGGAGGGCCGGATACGCCCTCCGGGATTTCTTAAAACAGCTTAACGACGACGAAATGGCTATTTTAAACAAAACTCAACTTATACAACGTGGTGTTTATTATACACCAAGTGCTCAGGAAACGGTTACGGCCGGTTCCACACACACGTTTTCATTTCAGGGATATCGGGGACTGAAATACGGACTAAACCGAATCTTGATTTCCCTGGCTGGCGGAAACCTTTACGATTTCCTGGTATCGGCCCGCATTCTTTATTCTTCCGGAACCGTCTCCCTGTTTCCAACGAATCCGAAGGATAGCGGGATATCTGCAGATGCTCTTAATGATATGTTTCTGGGACGTTCGCTGCGCGGCGCCTTTATCATCGACGAACAAACAAGTATGGAAATCGATGTTCAAAACACTTCGGCAAGCGACCAGACGGTAAACGTTCAGATTATGGGGTATGCCGACGTGCAGCTCGAAAGCCTGCAGGCGGATTATGCCGGTCAGGGAAAAACCTTCCCCAGGCCATTTTTTATCAGTTATCCCAATACCAGCATCGCGGCAGGAACAACCAATAAACAGCTTCCGATTACGCTTCCACGTCAATCCCTGCGTCTGTATCGCATGTTTGTAGGCAGCGATTCCCCTGGTAATTTGTCTCTTAAAATCAGACAAAACACAATCTACATAAAACCACAGGTTCTGGCTTCGCAGCTTAATGATGAATTCCGCTACATGGATATCATCCTTCCTATCGATTTGGACAGCCGGATTCCGTTTCAGCTGTATGTAGACAACCTGGATGTAGTTAACGCACACGACATCTCCTTTATCGGAGAAACATATATCGTCTGATTATGGAAAAAATATTTAAGGCCATATTGACGGCGTTCTGTGAGTTAAGGGACACCATGCAGCAGCTGGTATCCGCGAACCACAGAAGAGTAGATGCCAATATTCTAACCATTGAATTTTCGGCAGACATTCAAAACACGATTGTGTTACCTAAAAATGAAAACCGGATTGGCTTTACGGTAAGCAACCGGTCCGGAGATGTTATGTTTCTGGCATTCGATCAAAACAATTGCTCTCCGCAGTTTCATACCTATGTCATCGACTCCCTTGGGGGAGTTGATTATGTCCCTAACCGAAACCCATACCGGGATATTGTAAGGATCTACGTGAACGACATAACTGGTTTTGCGACCATCACTGAATACAGCTATGCAGATTAAGCCCAATAATGCCGTTGGCACCAGGCCAATCAAAAATCCTCTGGTGAAACGCCGGCATGGATTGCCGGCGGCATCTGGCAACTATATTGTTGGAAGCGGGATCGGACTGTATAAATACAACAATAAAAAGTTGCTGTGGGGACCGGTTTCGATTGGTGGTGGTTCCCTGAGGGCGCAATATGATCCCAACGGATATCTCTATACAACCGAAGGGAATAACATCAACAAATATGACATCGACGGAAATCTGATATCCTCTGCCGCCACACAAATAAGCGGTTCCATTTTACGCTTCCAGATGCTGCGGGGGTATTGTTGCTGTATCATTGAAACCAGCGACGGGACCTACATCTGGCCGGGGATCACCTTGTTATTGCCCGATGGGTCGACCAGCTGGTACGATTATGAGGGAAACGCGGCCAACAACATTCAATACAACTATACCAATATTGGTATTGATAAAAATCTGAATATTTGGACGGTGGCCGTAAAGAAAGGTAACATATGTGTACTGCAGAGACGTGGACCGGAATCAACCTTAAAAACAGAGATTATCATTGATAGTCCGGCTCTCACAATCATTGATGTGATGGTTGGATTCGATTATCTCTCCAAGTACGTGTACATAATTGAGATGCTTTCCGGGGGTGGGTTTTCGGTTTTCAAATACAATATTGATACCGGAAACCTCCGATCTCTTACTAATGGAACGAATTATAGTAGTATGGCCTCACAGTGGGGTATCAGTGGATTAGACCGGTTTTATTTTGCCCTGGAAAACGATCTGTTCTATGTCGACAAAAAATTCGAGGCGATCCACAATGTAAATACCCAGCCACACCGAATAGATGCCCTGACATGCGACACCGGGGGCAACATTTATGTTGGATTTACCTACCAGGATGCGGGCACCAACCGCCATTATGTCGTGAGAAAATACGATAGCAGCCATCAACGGATCTTCTCTCTTGATAAACAGGTGAACGGAGCTGATATGAATACGTTAAGTTCCGCTCCCACAATGCCGGCTTTTCTTCTTGAAGATAACCCTCCTCAATCCCCATCAGAAGTGACTGCCCTGGTATTAGGCAGCAAGGTATTTGTGAATTGGCAGTACAACAACGTAATCCCGGTTCATTTTAATATCTACGCCGATGGGGTAGAAGTGGCTTCTAATCTAAGCGCCGACGCACGATCATACAGTTATTCATACTCAGGTTTGGGACCAAAACGAATAACCATTCAGGCAGAATCATACCTTAACAAATCAAGTTATCTCATTACAGCCACAACGCATGTCGATATAGATGAGGAAGCATATACGATCAGCTCCGACTATGTGAACAGGGTAGGAAATAATTTTATCCGGGACGGGCAATATTTATATGATTTTATAAAAAAATGCCTGAATCTGGGGATTTGGAATAATCTTGCCTTTGCAATCGATGCAAATTGGGGATTAATCAAGGATAGTTCAAATGGCATCAGTAAATTTTTTGATCTCTCGAATGCTCAAAATGACGCATCCGCAGGGGCTAATCTTCCAACGTATTCTATTTCATCTCTTGGAAAAGCCTCCAGTTCATGGGTATACACTAATAATAATATAATAACCCCGGTCAACCCCATAGAGCTGATCGATTCGACAGGTTTTTATATCGTCAGGCATGGTCAAACACACGTAGAAATGATCGGGGAGAATTCATCAAATAGTGCTCAGATTCGGGAAGATGGGAACAGTTTTTCGCTTAATGGTTCTCAACCCCTCGGTGCTCCAAGTGTTTCGGGAAATACCCAGGCCTGGCACATCGCACAATCTCTGATCAAGAAAGCTAGCACGGCGCAAGTGGGCATAAACGGCACGTTCGGAGCAGTGACCAGCCACGCGGCCACTACCTGGCCCATTGATCGTTTCGGATACTATTCCAGCGGGTCCATCTATAACTGGAATGGGGACATTTCCGGCATATATCTGTTTAATCAGAAACTGGATCCAGCCATTGTCTCTGAATTTCTCGATTTCATCAACTCATATTACGGGATTTTCTGATGGTTACCTCCGCACAACTGCAGTCCCAGCTTACCTATGCACACCAAGCAGGCAAGCTGCCCGTTTTTTACAATACGGCCCGCACGACCGGCCTGCCGGCAGGGTTACTACTGGCGGTTGCAAGCCGGGAAACGGGTATATGGACTGATCCCTATATCATCGCCACCGGCGGGATCGGCCGGGATGGTAAATCGGTATCGATCATGCAGGTAAACCGGGAGAAACATCCAGAAGTGGCCGGATGGAACCCGAAAAATGATAAGAAATTTGTCCCCTGGGCCGCCGGCTATCTTAAATCCCTCCTGGATGATTTCGGAAATATTACCGAAGCCCTGGATGCCTATAACGCCGGTGCCAAGGCTGTTCGCAATGCTCTGGCCATGGGCCTCGATGCGGATAGTGTTACCACCGGTGGTGATTATGGAACCGATGTATTACTGCGGATGAACCTGATTAACCGAATTTTACAATCCCACCCCGAATATGCCCAGGCACGGGCTTCTGGCTCCGGATCCCATACTTATATCTGGGTAGGTGCCGGACTTTTCTTTGTAATAGGAATGATTTATCTCCACGAAACCCGAGGTTAACTATGTCACAATTTTTAGGAAGCGCGGCCCTAATGCGCAGTTTTGAACGACAAATTCAGCCTGTCAACCCTACACCACCGCCTTCATCTTCCGGGCTCTCGCCCTCCTCCGGATCCGGGGGATCTAACAGCTCCCAGGATAATACCGGATCTGGAGGATCGTATATTGATGTGGCCCCATCTCCTATGCCCGGACCGATTGATACTTCAAAATCTTCGCAAGATTGTCCGGATTGTGGAACAAATGCCGGCAGCTATGTTCCGGCCGGGGGAACAATCGTCAACGGTTTTTTAAAGGGCAACTATCAATTTGAGGTGGGTGGTAAAAACTATTCAGTTTCTAAAAAGATAGTATGGGGTACCGTAGCCGGCGCCGGCGGGATAGCGTTGCTAATAGCCTATATCCGCTAATTCGTGCAATCGCTAACGCTACATACCAGAAATTCCCATTTGCTCATGACTCGTGATTGGCTCATTGCCCTGGCAGCCCTGGCCTCCTCTGCACTAACCATACTAATTAGCGCCCTGGTACGGGGAGCCACAGAAAACAAATCTGCTACTGTGCAGGATATGATCCGGTTTCGATCGGACTTACTGACCGAAGTAGCTGCACTAAGGAGGGATTTAAAACAAGTTGAGAAGGAAGTAAATGTGTGGAAAGAGCGGTACTGGAGGCTGTACGGATTTATGGTCTCCTGGGGTTCCAAAGAGGGGATAACCGTACCAGTATTTCACGATGATGATGATGAACCACCAAATAACGAACAATGAATCTTAACCTGCAGTCTCATCACAAATTTTTCTTCTGGATCATCCTGGTCGGAGCCGCTGCTCTGATTGGATTGAGCATCTATGCCGTGGCGTTCTCAACGCTCGGATTTGCCTTCGCCAAAGCAGTGATCGGCCTGGTTCTGTTTTGGCTCTTCGACCGCTACGTTATGAAAGAGGTCGACACCTTCACTGAACTCAAAAAAGGAAATGTAGCTTATGCGTTATTTCTCGTTGCTATTGCTCTCGTGCTTGCTGCTACTATTGCCACAGGCTAAAGCAGCAGAAGCACAACACCACTTACCCGCACATCTGGACACTGCCCTTACCTATGTCGGAACGATTGAACAGGGACACAACGCCGGACCGGAGGTCTCCAAATTCCTATCCCACGTGGGTCTGCCGGTTGGCAATCCTTATTGTGCTTCTTTTGTCAGTTATGATCTGGATGCTGCACATGTGACTCTTCCTACGGTCCGGACGCCACTGGCCACCCGGTTTATCACCTCCCGGTCAGTCGATGCCCGGCTGGTCTTACGTGGCGCCGTTTCCATCCCACCCGGAACTATTGTGATCTGGAGACATGGAAATTCTATGTTTGGCCATGCCGGTCTTGTGGTTTCCTGGCACAACCAAGCCGGGATCACCGTGGAGGCAAACACCACGCAAGGACCTTATGCCGGCGCCCGGCAGGGCATCTGGATCCGCAGGC
>DASQZK010000255.1:0-6572 GCA_035638735.1 Bacteroidales bacterium | reverse complement strand
CGACCCCGGGATACCAGTCCACTGCGTCTGGCAAATATATCGGCTCATGACCACCGTAAAGAGGATATACTATGGAGTTAATAAATGATTATGATTCTGTAATCGAAGAGCGAACCGGAAGAGGCTACCGCTTAAATATCGAGAACTATATCCGCAGGGGCTACGACATTTTTATTAAGAAGCCGGAACTATTCATCGTTTATACCATCCTGTTACTGGTGATGATGCCCATGGGAGGCTTTATTATCTCGGGGCCGCTTGCAGCCGGTTTTTTCATTGTTGCCCACATGATTGAGAGAGGAAGACCTGTTGTTTTGGAAAACTTCTTCGACGGCTTTCACTATTTTCTCCAACTGTTCCTGCTGACCATTGTTACATCTTTCCTTATCGCTGTGGGAACAATGCTCTTCATCCTGCCGGGAATTTATCTTTCAGTGGCCTATACCTTCAGTACACTTTTTGTTATTTTCGGGAAAATGGATTTTTGGATCGCCATGGAAACAAGCCGGAAACTTATTGGAAGGGAATGGCTTAGCTTTTTCGGGCTAATCGTTGTGCTGGTATTGATAAACATTTTAGGCGCCCTGGCTTTTGGCATCGGACTGCTGTTCACCATACCCGTTACCTCCTGTGCTCTTTATGCGGCTTTCGACGACGTTGTTGGTGCCGCCGACATATAGGGAGGAAGATACAGCCCTGCCAATCCGGACGGATATAATCAGAAATGTCCCATCACTAAAACCCATACAATATGAAACACGTCATGTTAATGAGTATCGTACTGGCATTCCTCGTCACTGCCTGTTCCGGACCCTCGGCCAATAAGGCCAAAAAAGAGGCTTCAAAAGAAGCCCTCATCAATCCCGATAATGTAATCAGGGCCGACATGGATATCACCGGAATGCATTGCACCGATTGCGAAAACACCATAAAGTCAGGCATCTCTGAGCTGAACGGTGTGGTTGATGTAACGGCCGACTATCAAGCAGGAATTACCGTCGTTGACTTCGATTCAGCACTTACATCCATTGCTGAAATAACCAAAGTCATCGAGAACAGGGGGTATGCTGTGGACGGATCCAGGCTTCGTCAAATAACGGAAGTAAAACCAGACTAGAGAGAGTATATGCCTGATATACTTATTGTGATTGCAGGAAGCCTGTTATTGGTGATTGGACTTCTGGGTTGTATTTTGCCTGTTATCCCTGGCCCTCCCCTCAGTTTTGCAGGTTTACTCTTGTTACGGTTCACCCATTTTGTTGAACCGGCACGTGTGGAGACGTTCGATCATCTGTTATGGATCATGGGGGGAGCCGCAATAGTTGTAACCGTCCTGGATTACGTTGTGCCGGTTTGGGGGACCAGGCGATTTGGCGGTTCAAAAGCCGGCACCTGGGGTGCTGCTGCCGGAGTGGTTGTAGGATTGTTCTTCGCGCCGGCCGGGCTAATCATTGGTCCCTTTGCCGGTGCCTTTATCGCTGAGCTTATCAGTGGCAAAAATCAACACGAATCCCTCAGGGCAGGTTTCGGTAGTTTCCTGGGTGTGCTTTCCGGTGTTGTATTGAAGCTGATCGTTTCGGTGATCATTACCTGGTATTTTGTTAAAGAAATAATCGTGACGTATGGATAGGGCGCACGGCCGTGCGCCCTTACTGATATGGGTGCACGGCCGTGCGCCCGTACAACATCAGTTCGCCCAAACATGGATCATTGGGGTTTTGCAATCATGCACCCAGCGTAGCAACCATCACCGATTTGATGGAATGCATCCGGTTTTCAGCCTGGTCGAAGACAATGGATCGTGGTGATTCGAAGACGTCTTCAGAAACTTCCTGTGCATCGAGCCCGAATTTCTGAAAGATATCCTCCCCCACCCTGGTTTCGCGGTTATGAAAAGCCGGCAGGCAATGCAGGAATTTGACAGCCGGGTTGCCGGTAAGTTCGATCACTTTGTTGTTAATCTGGTAGGGCTTGAGCAGGTTAATCCTTTTCTCCCACACCTCAGCCGGTTCGCCCATCGACACCCACACGTCTGTATACAGAAAATCAGCTCCTTTTACTGCCTCGGCCACATCATCGGTGATGGTAATACGAGCCCCGGTTTGCCCGGCAATCTGGCGGCATTGACTGACGAGTTCTTCCGAAGGTTGCAATTCCTTTGGAGCAGCAGCCCTGAAATCCATTCCCATTTTAGCAGCACCTACCAGAAGTGAATTACCCATGTTGTTCCGGGCATCGCCCAGGTAACAAAAATTGATGTCTGAAAGACCTTTATCGGAATGCTCCATCATGGTCATCATATCGGCCAGGATCTGGGTTGGATGAAATTCATTCGTCAGACCGTTCCATACAGGTACACCGGCATACGCAGCAAGTTCTTCCACGATGTCCTGGCCAAAACCGCGGTATTCGATACCGTCGTACATCCGGCCAAGTACCCTGGCTGTATCTTTCATCGATTCCTTATGACCAATCTGTGTGCCGGAAGGACCAAGATAGGTGATATGCGCTCCCTGGTCGTAGGCAGCTACTTCAAAGGCACAACGTGTTCTGGTAGATGCTTTCTCAAAGATCAGGGCGATATTTTTTCCTTTAAGTGTTTGCTGCTCTGTCCCTGCATATTTCGACTGTTTCAGGGTGAATGCCAGATCCAAAAGATGTTTGATCTCCTGCGGAGTGAAATCGAGGAGCTTCAGAAAATGACGATTTCTCAGATTAAATGCCATGTCAATCCGTTTTAATGTTAGTATTACTTTGCAAAGCTAAAACAAAAGTCCTTATTCTTCATACTCCATGGTAATTTTCGTACCAAAGCTTTTATCCTGGAGTTTAAAGGCCTCTGTGATGACACTCTTACTACCCCCTTTTTCAATAAATTGCAGGCAGGCTCTTATCTTGGGAGCCATACTGCCTTCAGAGAACTGCCCCTCTTCTAAATATTTCTGTGTATCCTCATAATTAAGAAATTCCTTTATTTCCTGGTCGGGTTTATTATAATTTAGATACACATAAGAGACATCGGTCAGGATATAAAATTCATCGGCGCCAATTCTGGCAGCCAGCAACGAAGAGGCCAGGTCTTTGTCAATAACGGCCTCGGCGGGTCTTATGTTCTTTTCCTCATCAATATATACAGGAATACCCCCACCGCCGGCTGCAATCACGATCGTACCCTGCCGGGCAAGGGTTTCAACAACCTTTTCATTGATAATACCTGCCGGGATGGGTGAAGGGACTACCCTTCGCCACCCACCGGCAACCTTTATTTCTTCTTTAAACATCCATCCTTTGTTCCGCGAGATACGACCGGCATCCTCCTTACTGTATATTTTACCGACCCGCTTGGTCGGATTTTTAAACGCTTCATCATTATTATCCACCACCACCTGGGTTACCAGTGTAACTACTTCCTTCTCAATCCCGTGATTCTTCAACACATTTCGCAACATGCGTTCAATCATATAGCCAATACCTCCCTGAGAATCAGCCACACAGATATCCAACGGCATCTGGGGTATCTGGTACATAGTCTCACCCGCATCGTTTCGCATCAGAATATTTCCGACCTGGGGTCCGTTACCATGACTGATCACCAGATCATATCCCTCTTTTAACAGGTATACCAGGTTCTCGAGGGTATCCATCGTGTTTTGTTCCTGTTCGTCAATGGTTCCTACCTGGTCACCTCTCAGAAGCGCATTTCCTCCGAGAGCAATAACTGCAAGTTTTTTCATGGTTCAGAAATTTAAACCGGCTAATACTTACTGTTCTTACCGGGCCGGTTGGAAAAAACAGTCCTTCGCCTCCCATATAGAGAAGGGAAACAAATCTAAGAATAATCAGCTTTGCAGTTGCATTCTGAAAGATTGTTATAAAACAATGTTGGGGCGCACGGCCGTGTCTTTGTATGGGCGCACGGCTGTGTCTTTGTACGGGCGCACGGCTGTGCGCCCCAACATGTTCAAAACTATTTTTAAGACTTAAATATTATTTTATACCTTTATCACCAATTGATTACAGCATTAACATACTCAAATTGAACAGATTAGTGAGAAGATATCTTATAGTATTTCTTGTAATAGTTGCTAGCGGCTGTAGCAAAAAGAAGAAAACCGGGCAGTTAGAGGCAGATATTATTGAATACAAGGTTGAATACCTGCATGAGAAAGCCGGTAGTGTGCCCACCAGGATACTGCCCGACCAGATGACTGTTATATTTTCATACCCTTATGCACTTAATAACATCGAAGGTTTTTTCGGACAATTCTCCCTGAGTTACCTGGCTAATCTCAGGAAAAGAAAAGTGACCACCGTGCTGAAACTATTTGACAAAAAATATTACTACGAAGGTGAACAGGGGGAAATTCCTTGTGGTATTGACCCCATGGAAGGCATGACTCTTACCCCCGGTAACGACGCAAAAACGATTGCCGGATACAGGTGCCATGAATACATTCTTGCCAGGCCGGGAAAAGAGAGTATAGCATTATACAGTACCAGCGAGCTTCACATCAAGTCTCCGAATATTACAACACCTTACCGCAACCACAACGATGTTCTGCTGCAGTTTTACACCCGCCTTAGCGTAATGGATATGCTACTGGTGGCTGACAGTTGCAGAACAGGCACAGTTAAAGAAGATATTTTCATGGTACCCGATGGATACCATGAAATATCGAGGGTGAAGATGGAAAAGATACTCGACGAGCTTTTTAAATAGCCATGAACAAAATACGAACCCCACAAATTGAGTTTTTACAGAAGAATGAGTAGAGATAAAGGACTAATAGGTTTGTTACGCAAGACGGTCAGGTTTTTCAGGGACGACAGGTTCCGGATTATTTTCGGAACTTTCCTGATTTTACTGGCTGCCTATATGATGATTGCTTTTGTGTCGTATTTTTTTACCTGGCACGAGGACCAGGATTTCATGTGGGCCGATGTTTTCTCCGGATCTGACGTTCGGGTGGAGAATCACGCCGGTAAAATTGGCGCGTGGATGTCGGCTATGTTCATGAACCACTGGTTTGGCCTGGCCAGTTTCACCATCCCCTTCTTTTTCCTTATCCTGGGGACAAATATGCTCGGCCTGAAGATATTCAGGACAGGCAAGAGTATCCGCATCCTGATATTTGCCACCATCTTGTTCTCCGTCCTGTTGAGTTTTATCTTCGGACATAACACGGAGTTCCTGGGCAGTGGTCCCGGCGGTAGCCATGGTTATTTCATCAGCCAGTGGCTGAACGCTATCCTGGGAAAAGCAGGGACAGCATTTCTCCTGATCATCCTGTTCCTGGGTTTCTTCCTGTATTCCTTTGGCGGAATCAGCGAAGGCGGCTTTTTCAGGAGAAAACGGCAACATAAAAAAGAAAATAAATCCAACAAACAGGATCAGGGTAGTGAAAACGAAATCGAGGCAAACGGGAATCCTAGTGAATCCTTAAAGGAAGTGGCAGAGGAGGAACAAGAAGAAGAAGGAACCGTAAACGACGAATCTGACCTGGATTTCACCATCAACGAAAAAAAACCGGGGCACGAGGAAGAAGAATTGAAACAGGAAGACCATTCCGAAGATGATGTTGAGATGACAGTTGAACAGTCAGAAAATGACGAAACAGACAGTACCGGCTCATTGCAGGAAGATTACGACCCCACCCTCGATCTTTCTTCATACAAATACCCGTCGTTAAAACTTCTGAAAGATCACGAGATCGGCAATCCTTCCGTCAGTAATGAAGAGTTGCGCAGCAACAAGAACAAAATCGTCGAAACCCTGGCCAATTACAAAATCACCATCGATAAGATCAAAGCTACTATCGGTCCCACGGTTACCCTTTACGAGATTGTTCCCGCCCCGGGCATCCGGATATCCAAGATCAAGAGCCTGGAAGACGATATCGCCCTGAGTCTGGCTGCACTGGGTATCAGGATCGTTGCCCCCATACCCGGCAAAGGAACCATCGGTATCGAGGTGCCCAACCAGCAGCCACGTACGGTAAGCATGAAGAACGTCCTGTCGTCGATGAAGTTCCAGGACACCAAGTATGAATTACCGGTGGCCCTTGGCAAAACCATCTCGAATGAAACATACGTTTTTGACCTGACCAAAATGCCCCACCTGCTTGTAGCCGGTGCTACAGGACAGGGTAAATCGGTAGGATTGAATGCGATCATCTCGTCGTTGCTTTATAAAAAACATCCTTCGCAACTTAAATTTGTGCTTGTCGATCCGAAAAAGGTGGAACTTACTCTTTATTCAAAGCTGGAGCGGCATTTCCTGGCCAAGATGCCCGACACCGAAGAGCCAATCATTACCGATACCCAAAAGGTCATTACGACACTCACCTCTCTCACCATCGAGATGGATCGCAGGTATGACCTTCTCAAATCGGCACATGTCCGGAATATCAGAGAATATAACGAGAAATTCGTAAAACGGAAGCTAAATCCCGACAAGGGGCACCGGTATCTTCCTTATATTATTCTTGTGATTGATGAATTTGCCGACCTTATCATGACGGCCGGTCGTGAAATTGAAAATCCCATTGCCCGCCTGGCCCAGCTGGCCAGGG
>DASQZK010000254.1:0-3487 GCA_035638735.1 Bacteroidales bacterium | reverse complement strand
TGTCTTGGTGTCGACAAGGAAGGCAGCCATATCGAGAATGCGGTTCTTTTTATCGAGAAGAACAACCAGGTGGGTCCCCAGGGCGCCTCCGATTTTAAATGTTGCTTTTTCCTCAACGGGGCCCGAGAAATAGTCGTTCCCGCCTCCGTCAATAACGCGAATCTTCCCGTTTTCCGGCGAATGAACAGTCATTTCAGTCAATGGCTCAATGTAATCCAGCAATTCAGGAACCTCCAGCTGTAATAGTTTACCCTGGAGGATATTCTCATTGTCGGGAAAAGTCTGGTCAAAAAATGCTTTGGCGGGAAGGGAAGTCATGGCAGCCACACTTCCGAGCGTGCCTACTTTCTTTAAGAAATCACGTCTGTTTTCCATGGTGTTGGTATTTGGTAAGGTTATGTAAGTTTGGCACCAATAATGGTGAAGCAAAACCGGTACTTACAAATATAGAATTTTAGACATTGTTGAGAAAGTGGAAGGAGTCTTTTAATTTCAGAATAACCTTTCAGGCATTGCAAAAAAGAGGATAAACACTATCTTTAGAATAGTATTCGAAGCGACTGGTTTGTTTTCTCCATTGAAGGTGAAAATAAATACGGATCTTCCTAAATAGCCCGCCTTTTTATGGAAAATGTCATATTGAAGCATCCTCAAAGAAAATAATCCTCATTCATCCTGCCATGAGAAAACTCGCAACCCTCTTTTTCCTGCTGCTTAGTATCAACGGATTTACCCAGGACCTTATCCACGGCAGGCAGACCAGTTTCTATACCTACATTTTCCGGTTAACACCATCAGAAGCCAGGCATCTATACAGTGGCGGAACAAAGAAAGTCGATGAGGGTTTTTTTCATACACTTGTCGATTCCTTCCAAACCGACAGTGCTTATCGCGGAATCCTCCCGGAAGGACACTACCTCAGGGTATATGCCAGGAAAAACAAGGTGAAATTCGATGTGACAACTGTCCAGGACTTTGACGTCAGGATATTAAAAAACAATACGGACCTGTGTATAAGAGTATTCGATTACCGGGGAAAGAACATTCCCGATGCGAAAGTCAGAGTAAGCTGGAAACATCTGAGGTACGACACGAAGACGAAGGCTTATATTGACAGGAAGTCAGGCCGGCATGGATTAGTGAGAGTAACGGTCAATGATTTTACAGGCTATTATGATCTCGACAGAGAATACCGGGTTACGGCCTTTAAAAGAACAACAAGAAAGATTCTTTACGGCGCTCCTTTAAAATACGTCTGGGTTCCCGTGGAATATGTTGTTATGCTGCCGGTGGACGGCGTTATCTCATTGATCCATAGATATCCCCGGCGCCGGATATATAGTATGGTCAACTTTTTCAGGAACAGTTGGAACGCAATCGCCTGTCTGTTCAGCAATTATTACTGCGATTATAACTATCCGGGTAGAAACACCAAAGGTTACATGGTGTTCAATAAACCGAAATATATGCCAGGGGATACCGTGAGATTTAAAGCGTATTTAATGGACAGGCACAACCGGCCCCTTGATGAAGAGATGTATGTCTTATTGTTCTCTGCCAATAAAATCGATACACTCACTACCCTTAAGCCTTATAGAGAAGGCGGTTATGACTTTTCCTTTTTCCTTCATGATTCACTCAGGCTCCGGCTTGATCAAAGATACCTGTTGAAGCTGGAGTCAAAAAACGGAAGGAAGAGCTACCGTTCATTTTTCAGATACGAGGATTATGAACTCTCCGGGATAAGTCTCGAATTAAGAATGGAAAAGGATGAAATCTACCGCGGGCAGGGGGGGCGGCTATTTGCAAAAGGTACCGATGAAAACGGGCTTAATATACTCGACGGACGATTGCTCGTGACGGTAAAATCAAATGGTGCTTCCCGGTATTTCGCTGACCATGTTTTCGTGCCGGATACACTGGTACATTTTGAACTTCCCCTGGACCAGGGAAAGGAAACAGAAATCTCATTACCCGATTCGGTATTCCCTGTAGCCAACCTGTCAGGAACCATAGATGTACGCTTACTGACGACAGATAACGACAACGTTTCGGCCAGCCGGCCGTTCAATTTTTATCATGAACGTAAGCAAATTCAATACAGCGCCGATCTTGATTCCTTCACGGTGAAATACCTTCACAATGGAAAATCCGTTTCAGAAGAAGCTTCGGTTTATGGCGTTGACCGGTTTAATAACAAGGTTAAACTTGAGTGCGGAATTCTTCCGGTTAAAATGCCGATCATTCCTTACTATAATTATTTCCTGGTAAAAACAGACAACATGACCGGGAAAGTCGACCTCTCAGATGAATCGCCTATGATCAGTTGCGTTTCTGAACGAACTGCCGACAGCATTAAAATCCTGGTCCAAAATCCAAGGGAGATTCCCTTTTCTTATTTCATCTATAAGCGAAACAATGAAAAAGAGCGGGGATACAGCGATTCGCTTTTTTATAACCGAAAAGCCCGAACAAAGCAAAATTTCTTCGTGTCTGTTCAATATTTGTGGGGTGGTGCGGTAAGGCATGAAGATTTCAAAATTCCTCTTGCTGACCGGGAACTGAATATTTCGGTAGCGGCACCAAAACTTGTTTACCCTTCACAAAAAACTGACATCGAGCTGACAGTAACCGATTATAGTGGGAAGCCGGTTGAGGGAGCTGATGTAACGGCATTTTGCTTTACAGGAAAATTCACTGATAACATGCCGGATGTTCCTGACCTTGTTAAATCGCGTAAGAATAAAACGATCATCAATAATTTCAACATCGATGATCATGTATTCAAAGATGTACCCGGGCTTAACCTTGACTACGAGGCGTGGAAATTACTGGCTGGTATTGACAGCCTTGAGTACTACAAGTTCATTTATCCGGGGAAAGAAATGTACGTTAATGAATATGTCCCGCTGGATTCACTGACGCAGTTTTCACCCTTCATCGTTTCAAAGGGAAGTCTTAATCCGGTCCATGTCATTTATGTGGATAATAAGCCTGTCTGGTTCAGCTGGTCGAATACAGCTACGCCTTACTCTTTCCCTGTTGACTCAGGTTATCATCATCTCATGATAAGAACGTCGTATAAAAAGTATAGTATCGATAGCGTGTATTTCAAGGATGGATTAAAGAAAATCATCAGTATCGGGGACAGCATCGATAATAGAGAAATATTGGTCGTCGATGCAAAACCACAGCTTAGTGAATCAGAAAAGCGCGTCTTGTACAAATACATTTTCCCGTACCATGACAATTTTGGCGAAAAATACGCCTTCATCCAGCAGGACAACCGCGTTTACCTGTTGAACCCGGGTAATTATAACTCCGGCAATGCCATGGCAGGACCTGTGTATGGTACCAATGTCACTTTCCGTCTTGCCGGAGAATTTACCAGTGCGTTTATTCATGAGCCTTTCTTTCAGTATGAATTTGAACCCGGACTTCTCAAGATGCGAAGTATAGATCCCCAAATACATTATCCAAAGTATCT